>JBKBVM010000165.1:0-4030 GCA_046289555.1 bacterium | reverse complement strand
ACCACCGGTCGTAGTCCTGGGGAGGGGGCGAGGCGGCGTCGTGCACCACCAGGGCCGGCCGGCCCGCGTGGGCCCGAAGCGGGCTCCACTGATCGAAGGCGTGGGGGCCGGGCAACACCGCCACCGGGTTGCGTTCCCGCAACGCGTAGCTGAGCTGGCCCGCGTTCTGGTAGGTGGTGGTGACCACCACCGCGCCCGCCGGCGCGCGCCGGACCACCTCCGCAGCCACCCGGTCCCACCCCCGCTGGTCCGCGAGGAGGGCAGGATCCCAGAGGGTCGCCACCGCCAGGGCCACCACCGCAGCGGACTGCAACGCGCCCAGCGCGGAGGCCACGGAGATCCACCGAGCTGCCCGAGGCCCCTGCCAGGCGGCCAGAGCGGGCACCCCCAGGAGGGCCACGGGCGCGATGTAGTGAGGCTTGAACTTCCCCACCACCGCGGCGGCCAGGGCCACCAGCAGGGTGGGCAGGCACAGGATCCGCAGGAAGCGGTCCGCGGGGCCGGTGCCGCGCCAGGGGGCGGCCAGCAGCAGCACGCCCAGTACAGGCGACAGGTACAGCAGCACGCCGCCCAGGGACAGCAGCAAACCCACCGCGGGTGGTGCCTGGACCCAGGCCCCGCGCTCCCACACGAACCGGAACGTGCTCCAGCCGTTGTGCGCGTTCCACAGCAGGTTGGGCAGGAACAGGAGGAAGGCCAGGGCCGCGGCGCCGTACGGTTCCGGCCGACTGCGCAGGGTGCTTTCCCCGGCCACCAGCGCGGCCGGCGCGGGGAGCAGGAAGACCATACTGTACTTGCTCTGTAAGCCGAGCCCTACGGAAGCCCCGAGCAGCCACCAAGCCCCGCGCTGGCCGTGTACGGCGCGCCACGCGGCCCAGGTGGCCACCGCCCAGAGGAACGTAAAGGGCGCGTCGGGCGAGACCAGGAACCCTCCAGCCACGAACAGGGGGACGCTGTGGAACAGCCGCTGGCTGCGGCGCGCCGCCACAGGGCCGTACAGCTCACGGGTCAACCGGAGGACCACCCACGCGGTGGCCGCCGCCAGCAGGAAGCTCGGGACCCGCATCGCCCACGGTGCGTCTCCCAGAAGCCGTGTGGCGCCCGCCACCAGCAGCGCCACCCCGGGCGGGTGGTCCAGGTAGCCCCACTGCAGGTGGCGGGACCAGGTCCAGTAGTACGCCTCGTCGTCCAGGACCGGCAGGCTCTGCATCACCACGAGGCGCGCAACGGAGGCCAAGCCCAGCCACGACCACGGAAAGCTGGGGGATCCCCTCCTGTCCCGGCGGGACGGGGTTGTCAAGATTGTGCGGCCCACAACCCGCGAGTATAATGCACCCGACGCGGAGCGTGCCTGCCGGGCGCGCGGCCGAAGAACACAGGCGGGGCGGTCTGAACAAGCCACCCGGGGCGAGGATGGAGCCGCAGGTCACGCGAGAATCGGTGCACGCGCTGCCCAAAGCCGAGCTGCACGTGCACCTGGAGACTTCCCTGCGGCTGCGGCGACTGGCGGAGGAGCTGCAAGCTCCCAGCCTCGTGGAGCCGTACCTGGTGAGCGACCCCAAACGTCACGTGGGCTACGACCGCCTGAGGCGTTTGCGGTACCTGGGGCGCGCGGGGAAGATCCCCGACAGCCTGTACACGCACCGGAACGTCGCCCGCATCGCCTACGAGCTGCTCCGGGAAGCGGCCCAGGAGAACGTCCGGTACGTGGAGGTCCGGGTGGGTGGCCGCCGGGGCTTCGCCCTCCTGGGGATCCGGGGCATGCTGGAGGCCATGGCCGAGGGCCGGGCCCGGGCGCAAGAGGAGTTCGGGATCCGCTGCGGGTTCCTGGTGACCCTGGTACGGGAGCGGGGCCCGGAGCACGCCCTGGAGGTGGCGGAGATCGCCGCCTCCTGCGTGGAGTGCGGGGTGGTGGGGCTGGACCTGGCCGGGGACGAGGCCAACTTCCCGCCCGCCCTGTTTTCCCGGGCGTGCGAGGTGGCGCGGGAGGCGGGGCTGGGGATCACGGTGCACGCCGGGGAGTTCTCCGGGCCCGCGTCGGTGTGGACCGCCATCTACCAGCTGGGTGCCACCCGCATCGGCCACGGCTTCCGGGCGGTGGAGGATCCCGAGCTGGTGGCGTACCTGCGGGAGCACCGGATCACCCTGGAGATCTGTCCGACCAGCAACGTCCGGCTGGGGCTGGTGCCCAGCTGGAAGGAGCACCCGCTGCGGGCGCTGTACGACGCGGGGGTCCGGGTGACCCTCAACAGCGACGACCCCCTGTTGCTGCGCACCAGCCTGACCACGGAGATGTACTGCGCCGCCAGGGAGCTGAACTTTACCCTGGACGACCTGCGTACCATGGTCCGCTACGCGGCGGAAGGCGCCTTCGACGCGCGGGCCGCCGCGGACGCGCTTGCGGTAGCCGCAGGCTAACAATCAGCAGCGCCCACATCGACCTTGCGGTAGCTGGGCCCTCGCATATAATGGTGACTGACCAGTCGGTCACCGACGGCGAGGTAAGGCCTTGAAGAGCCCAGGGGGCGTGGAGGCCATAGGGAGCCTGTCCAGGGAAGCGCGGAAGGAGCACACCCGGGGGCGCATCCTGGAAGCCGCCCGGAGGGTCTTTGCAGCCCGCGGCTACCACGGAACCCTGATGGACGACGTGGCGCGTGAGGCGGGCCTCTCCAAGGGGGCCCTGTACGTGCACTTCCCCAGCAAGGAGGATCTGTTCCTGGCGCTGCTGGACGAGGCAGCCGCCACCCTGGTGGAGCGCCTGACCGAAGCCATCTCCCGCGCCCGGGGGGGAAGAGCCAAGGTGGCCGCTGCCCTGGAGGCGGCGCTTGTGGCCTTTGAGGACCACGAGGACCTGACCCGGCTGTTTTTGGTGGAGTCCGCGGGCGCGGGCCCGCGCGTGGACGACCGCCGCTGGCAGCTGCGGACGGCTTTGACGGAACTGGTGCGGGCTCACCTGGACGAGGCGGTGGCGGACGGAGACTTGCCGCCGCAGGACACAGGGCTCGCCGCGGCCGTCTGGATGGGTGCGGTGAGCGAGGTGGTGACGGGTTGGCTCCGCGACCGGTCCCGTCCCCTCCGGGAGGCGGTCCCCGAGCTCGCGGGGCTGCTGCTACGATCCGTGGGGTTCCGCGATGCCTAAACCGGCCAGCGTCGTCGGGGCGCTATCGAGCAGGCTGGCGCAGCTGGCGCAGAAAGCCCGTGCCGTTGTCCGACGCCGGGGGGCTGCGGTGCTGGTGTGGGCTAGTGAGGCCCGCGAGCCCTCCGAGCGGCAGTGGTCCTTGCAGCCCGGCACTTGGGTCTGGCGAAAGCCCGCGGTTGGAGTTTCCGCCTGGGCTGCCGGCGCGGCCTGGGCGTACCCGTTCCTGGGACCGTCTCGGTGGCAGGAGGCCGCCGGCGCGTGGCGGCAGCTCGCCCCGCGGGTTTTGGCCGAAGGGCCCACGAGGCCGGTGGCCGTTGCGGGATTCGCCTTCGACGAAGGGGGAAGTTCAGGGCCCTGGGTGGGTTTCCCGGACGGCGTGATGGTGGTCCCGAGAGTGTTGCGGGTAAGCGTTCGCGGGGCCGAGTACGTGGCCCTCAGCTGCCTGGTAACCGCGCAGGGCGGGGAGGAGGAGGTGGACCGGACGGTCCAGCTCCTGGAGTCCGTTCAGGAGACCCCTGGGGGCGCTTGGGGGCGGGGAGAGGTCATCCGGGCTCTCCCGCTTGAGCAGGACTGGAAGCTGCAGGTGCTGGAGGCGGAAGCTGCCTGCCGTTCGGGGGAGCTGCAGAAGGTGGTCCTGGCCCGGTGCGTGGAGGTGACCACGTCGGTAACGCCCGACGGGGTCCTGCGGGTGCTTTCCGAGCGCTACCCCACCTGTACGGTGTTCGCCGTAGCCCGCGAGGACGCGACGTTCCTCGGCGCTACGCCTGAGACCCTGGTGCGCGTGAGAAGGGGCCGGGTGTGGACGCAGGCCCTGGCAGGGACCGCACCGCGGGGAACCGACCCTGACGAGGACGAGGTGTTCCGGATGCAGCTCGTGTGCAGCTCAAAGGA
>JBKBVM010000164.1:0-4036 GCA_046289555.1 bacterium | reverse complement strand
GGGCATCCGAGGTGCTGGCCCTGTACCTGTACCGGTTCGGGTTCGAGTACCTGGAGATGGGGCAGGCCGCCGCGGTAGGGGTCGTGATCTTTGCGCTGATCCTTCTCCTCACCCTCCTGTCCTTCCGGTGGCTGGGATACGGGAGCGTCGGGTGAACGTTCGGGCCGTGGTGCGAGCGGGACTTGTGGCGGCAACGCTGCTGGCCGCACTATGGCTGGCGCCCGTGCTGTGGATGTTTGCCACAGCGGTGAAACCGACCCCTCACATCTTCGCCCTTCCGCCCGTGTGGATCCCCTCCGTGGTGGTGGGGGACCACTTGAGTGCGGTGCTCACCCAGTGGCCGTTCATCCGGTGGGTTTGGAACAGTCTGGTGGTCGCCACCTGCACCACACTCCTGTCGACCATAGTTTCCATTCCTGCGGCCTTCGCTTTCTCCCGGCTCCAGTGGCGAGGCCGGGACGCCGTCTTCCTGGTGTTCCTGTCCTCCATGCTGATTCCCCTGGAGGTAAACGTCATCCCCCTCTACTTCCTCATGAACCGTCTGCACCTGCTGAACACGTACCCCGGCGTGTTCCTGCCCATCGTGGGGATGCCGGTCGGGGTCTTCCTCCTCCGCCAGTTCTTCCTGAACATCCCACAGGAGCTGGACGACGCCGCCCGCGTGGACGGGGCAAGCAGCTGGCGGATCCTGGTGTCCCTGATCCTGCCGCTCAGCGGGCCTGCCCTGGCCGCCCTCGGCATCTACATGTTCGTGTTCGCCTGGAACGAGTTCTTCTGGTCCATGATCGCGCTGTCCTCGCCGCGGATGTTCACCCTCCCGATCGGGCTGCGCGCCTTGCAGGGAGCGTACGACATCGACTACGGGGTCCTCATGGCCGGGGCTTCCCTGGCTACCGTGCCAGCAGTGCTGGTCTTTTTACTCCTGCAGCGCCACATCATCCGAGGCGTCACGCTGACGGCGTTCCGTTAGGGAGTGGGGAGGTCTTACACCCTGGTATTGGCTGGGTGACAGAGCGGCGTGCTCGTGCGGGGGTCGGGTGTGCGGCTGCGAAGTCGTCTTGAGGTGACGAACCCACTGCCCACCGCCTTCTGCCACGGAGCCACCATCGTGCCCATCGGGGACCGGCTCCTGGCGGCGTGGTTCGGAGGCACGAGGGAGGGAGAGCCGGACTCCTCCATCTACCTCGCCCGCTTCGATCCCCTGCGGGGTGTGTGGTCTGCGCCCGAGCTAGTGGTGCCCGCGGACGGTCGACCGTGCGGGAACCCCGTCCTGTTCCAGGGTCACGCGGGTGTTCTGTGGCTCATGTACTTCCGCGTGGACGGCCAGTGGTGTGTGGACGGCCGGCCGCACGCGCGGGTGTCCTTCGACGGAGGAAACACGTGGTCGCCGGAAGTCCGATTGCTGGACCGCCCGGGGGTTCTGACCAAGAACAAGCCGGTCCGCGTGGGGGAAGAGCTGCTCCTCCCCGTGTACGACGAACGCGCGTGGACCGTGGGGGTGGCGAGGCTGCGCGGTCCGCAGCACCACATGGGGTGGGAGTTCGACGACCTCAAGATCGGCGCGGGCAGTGGGGTGGCCATGATCCAGGGCACCCTGGTGGAGCTCGGCCCCGGGCAGTTGCTGATGCTGATGCGGACCAAAGAGGGGCGCGTCTGGAGCAGTCGCAGCCAGGACGCCGGCCGGACTTGGTCAACGCCCGCGCCAACCCCACTGCCGAACCCGAACGCAGGGGTGGACGCCGTCCGGCTGCCTAACGGGCGGCTCTGGCTCGTGTACAACCATACCGACCGCGGGCGAGACCCCATGGTGTGGGAGTGGCGCTACCCCCTGTCGCTGGCCGAGAGTAGCGATGGGGGAACCAGCTGGAGCCGGGTGTGCGACTTAGAGGAAGGCCCGGGCGAGTACTCATACCCCGCCGTGGTGGTGGACGCGCACGGGAGGGTGCACGTCGCGTATACGGCCCTCCGGCGGGCCATCCGTCACGTGGTTCTGGAGCCGTAGGGGGAGAAGCGTGCAAAAAAAGCTCCGCGATCCGCTTACGGTCACTTCCGGAGACTTTGCGTGGAGGTCCCGGGACGCTCCCCTGCGTCACGGATCGCGGGGCCGGCAAGCGCCACCGCCACCTCCGCGGCCAGCCGCGCGTTGGACCGCAGCAGCGCCAGGTTGACCTCCAGGGAGCGGCCTGCGGTGAGGTCCGCCAGCGCGGACAGCAGGTACGGGGTGAGGTCCGCGCCGCGCACCCCCTGCGCGGAGGCGCGCGCCACCGCGGCCCGGACCGCGCGCTGCACTTCTTCGAGAGGCAGGGCCGCGTCCTCGGGCGGCGGGTTGGCCACCAGCAGGCCCGTGTGCTGGCCGAGGGCGCGCTTGGCCAGCAGCACGGCCGCTACCTGCTCCGGGGAGTCCACGCGGTGCGGCACCCGAAAGCCGCTGTCCTGTGCGTAGAAGTACGGGAAGCGGTCGGTGCGGTAGCCCACCACCGTCACGCCCGCGGTGTCCAGGTACTCCAACGTCAGCTGGGGGTCGCAGACCGCCTTGGCGCCGGAGCACACCACCGCGGCCGGGTAACGGGCCAGGGCCTGCAGGTCGCTGGACACGTCCCACGTGTGGGAGCCTCCGAGGTGCACCCCACCGACGCCTCCCGTGGCCACCACCGGGATCCCCAGGCGGTCGGCTACCGCCAGCGTGGCGGAGACCGTGAGCCCACCGGTGGCCCCGCGCGCCACGGCCACGGGGAGGTCGCGCGCTGCCACCTTCCACGTGCCAGGGCGGGTCAGCCTCTGTAGAGCCTCCTTTGAAGCTCCTACCACGACCCTTCCGTCGAGGACCGCCACCGCGGCTGGAAGTGCGCCCGCGGCGCGGACCTCGGCCTGCAGCTGCTCCGCGGCTTTCAGCGCCAGGGGGCCTGGCAGGCCGTGGGAGACCACCGCGGTCTCCAGGGCCACCACCGGACGGCCCCGGGTCAGCGCCTCCAGGACCTCGTCCTGGGCCTCAACGGCGGGCGTCAACCCCGGCGAGCTCACGCAGCACCTCGAAGCTGAGCTTCGGGTTCGTGGCGCCCTCCACCTGCACCGTCAGAGCTCCTGCCCACGCGCACAGCCGCGCAGCTTCGTGATCCGGGTAGCCGGCGAGCAGGCTGAACACCGCACACGCCGCCACCGCGTCCCCGGCTCCCGTGGCGTCCGCGACCGCCACCTGCGGGGCAGGTACGAACACCTCCTCCTGCCCGCACCACACCAGCCCCCGCGGGCCCAGGGTGACTAATACCCGCTCGCACCCTACCTCGCGCAGCCGTCCTCCGGCCCGGAGCGCCTCTTCCGGGCTGCGGACCTCGAGGCCCGAAAGCACCGCGGCTTCCGGCGCTGCGCAGGCCAGCAGCCAGGTACCCTGCAGCCAGGCCCGCAGGCGGGGGGCCTTCGCGGGCGAGACCGTCAGCAGACACCGCGGCGCCGCCACCCGCGCGACCGCTGCCAGCACGGCCTCGCACAGGTTGGCGTCTGCCACTATCGCGTCCACGGGCCCGCACCGCTCCAGAACTTCGCGCAGGTGTTCGGGCCGCAGGGCCTCGCAGGCCCTCATGTCGGACACCGCCCACGCCCGTTCGCCGTCCGCGACGAGGGCTACGTAAGCGTCAGCTTGTTCGCCGAGGGGGACGGCGTGCACCGCCACGCCCGCCTGCCGGGTAGGGGCCAGGACCCGCTCCCACAGGGGGTCCTGGCCCGCGGCGCACACCAGGTGGACCCAGGCTCCCAGGCGGCTCAGGTTCTCCGCGACGTTGCGCGCGGCGCCGCCGGCCCCGAACGTCACCCGCCCCGGGTTGCTGTCCCGAGGGCGCACGGACGGCGCGTGCGCCAACACGTCCAGGTTGGCCCCTCCCACCGCCAGTACCACAGGGCGACGGCCCACCTGCACCTCCCGCACTCGGGTTCGGCGGGCCCGGGGTGAGATCCCTGCGGCAGGATGCCCGCCCGCAGGCGCCGTAGTCCTTCACTGACCGGCCTGTGGGGCCGGCAGCACGACGACGGAGGCGAACCATGC
>JBKBVM010000163.1:0-4069 GCA_046289555.1 bacterium | reverse complement strand
CTCCTCCGGGGCCGTGAGGATCTCGTAGGTCTCCCCCTCGGTGCGCACGTCCTCCGCGCCCGCCTCCAGGGCCTGGAGCATCAGTTCGTCCTCCGACACCCTCGCCCGGTCCACCTGGATCACGCCCTTCAGGTCGAACATCCAGGCCACCGCCCCGGCTTCCGCCAGGCTGCCCTCGTGCCGGTGGAACACCGCCCGCACCTCGGCGGCCGTGCGGTTGCGGTTGTCGGTGGCGGCCCGGACCAGGATGGCCACGCCGCCCGGCCCGTAGCCCTCGTAGGTGACCTCCTCGTAGTGCTCGCCGGTCACCGCACCGGTCCCGCGCGCGATGGCCCGCTGGATGTTCTCGTTGGGCATCCCCGCGTCCCGCGCCCGGTCGATGGCGCTGCGCAGCCGCACGTTGGTCTCGGGGTTCCCGCCGCCCTCCCGCGCCGCCACGATGATCTCCCGGGTCAGCTTGCTGAACAGTCGACCGCGGACCTTGTCCATCTTCTCCTTCTTGATGCGGATGTTGTGCCACTTGGAGTGTCCCGCCATGGCCTCTCACCTCTCCTGCACCGTCAGCGTGGCGGCGGAGGCGGCTCCCCTCGGGTCGGTGGCCTCTACCGTAACGCGGTACCGGGCCCCGGAGAACCGCAGGGCCGACTCTACCGTGTACCCGAAGGACCCGTCCGGGCCCACGGAAAGTTTCGTGTCCACCACCTTCACGGGAGCCGGCCCGCCCTCCAGCACCACCACCAGCCTCACCTGGGCTCCGGGGACCGCGCGCCCTTCCACCACGAACGGCGAAGTCACCTCGGACCCGTCCTGCGGCTGAAGGAGGACCACCGACTGCGGCTGGACCGTTGCGTCCTCCGGTGGGCTCGTGGGACGCGCTTCCGGTGTGGGGGAGGAAGCGGGCTCGCTGCCCCGGAGGACCGCCCTCCAGCCCTGCCGCTCGCAGGCTCCGTCCGCCGCGTACTGCACGCACACGGGCACGCGCACCACGCCTTCAGGCATCGGGAAGTCCGCGGGCGGCCGGCCTGCGAGGGCGCGCTTGACGAAACGCGCCCACAGGCGGGCGGGGACTGAGCCGCCCACCACCCGGTTGGTGGGGCTGTTGTCGTCGTTGCCGACCCACACCGCCACCGCCAGCTCCGGCGTGTAGCCCACGAACCACGCGTTGCGGTAGTCGTCGGTGGTCCCCGTCTTGCCCGCCGCAGGCCTTCCCACGTCCGCGGCCCGCCCGGTGCCGCGCAGGATCACCCCGCGCAGGAGGTCGGTCATCAGGTACGCCACCTCCTGCCGCAGGGCCAGGTGCCGTCGCGGCTGTACCTCCTCCAGGAGCCGCCCTTTGGAGTCCAGGACGCGGGTGATGGCCACCGGCTCCGCGTACACGCCCCCTGCCGCCAGGGTGGCGAAGGCCGCAGCCATCTCCAGGGGCGTCACCTCAGAAGTGCCCAACGCCAGGGACAGGTTCGGCTGCAGGGGACTGCGGATCCCCATCCGTCGCGCGGTGTCGATGACCGTCTGCGGCCCCAGCTCCACCAGCATCCGCACCGCCGGGACGTTCCGGGAGTGCTCCAGGGCCACCCGCAGCGGGATCGGGCCCCAGTACGTGCCGTCGTAGTTCTTCGGTCGCCAGTAGCCCCACCCCGCGATCCGGTACTCCACGGGCGCGTCCAGGAGGACCCGGTCGGGCGAGACCCCCCGCTCCAGCGCCGCCGCGTAGATGAAGGGTTTGAAGGCAGACCCTGGCTGACGCCGCGCCTGCCACGCGCGGTTGAACTGGGACCGCTGGAAGTCCACCCCGCCCACCATAGCCAGGATCCGACCGGTCCGGGGCTCCACCGCCACCAGGGCTCCCTGGGTGACCCGGAGCCCCGCCCGGCGCGCCTCCTCGACGCCGCGGGTGACCACCTGCTGCGCGATCGCCTGCAGTCGTGGGTCGAGGGTGGTGTACACCCGCAACCCGCCGTTGTACACCGCGTCCTCGCCGTACCGCTCCACCAGGTACGGGAGCAGGTACGAAACGAAGTACGGCGCCCGCACCCCCACCAGGCCCAGGTTCCGCGGACCCGGGCTTACCTGCAGGCGGGCTTTCTTGGCGGCCTCCGCTTGGTCTGGGCGCAGGAACCCCAACTCCACCATGCGGTCCAGCACCACCTCCTGGCGCCGCTTGGCAGCCGGGAAGTTGTCGAAGGGGGAATACCGCGAGGGAGCCTGGATGACTCCCGCCAGAAGGGCCGCCTCCGGCAGGGTGAGCTCCCGCGCGCTCTTCCCGAAGAACAGTCGGGAGGCCATCTCCACGCCGTAGGCGCCGTTCCCGAAGTACACCTGGTTGAGGTACCGCTCGAGGATCTCCTCTTTGGTCAGCCGACGCTCGATCTCCACCGCCAGGAGGATCTCCTGCAGCTTGCGGTCCAACGTCCTCCGGGGCGTCAGGAAGAGGTTGCGGGCCAGCTGCTGGGTGATGGTGCTTCCGCCCTCCACCACGGACTGCCGGGTGAGGTTGCGCCACGCGGCGCGGAGGATGCCCCGCACGTCCACACCCCGGTGCTGGTAGAACCGCTCGTCCTCGATGGCGATCACGGCCTGCTGGAGCACCGCTGGGATCTCCGCGAGCCTGACGTACGCCCGGTTCTCCCGGTACAGGCTGGCCACGAGCTCCCCGTTGGCCGCGTAGACGCGGGTAGCCTGGCTGGGAGGTCGGTACAGGGCCAGCAGGTCCGGGAGGTTGGCACGCAGGGAGCTCAGCAGGACCGCCAACGTCACCGCGCCCAGGGACGCCAGCGCGCCGAGGACCACCAGCCCGCGGACCGCCCAGCTGGCCCAGGCCGACCGTCCCCTGAACCCCCGGGAACTGCGCCGGTGCCTCACGCCTTCCCCCTCGTTCCCAGCCCGAGGGCGGCCAGGACCTCCTCCCCGTGGCCGTCCGGCTTCACGCGCCGCCACACACGTTCCACCCTTCCGTCCGGACCGATTAGGAACGTGGTGCGGGCCACACCCCACCGCTTCCGGCCGTACAGGGTCTTCTCCGCCCATGCCCCGTACGCCTGCGCTACCTTCCCCTCAGGGTCCGACAGCAACCGGAAGGGCAGGCTGTGGCGCTCCCGGAACCGCGCGTGGGACTGGGGGCTGTCGGGGCTCACGCCCAGCACCACCGCGCCCGCCCGCTGGAGTCTGGCGTGGACGTCCCGGAAGGAGCACGCCTCGCGCGTGCAGCCCGGGGTGCCGTCCCTGGGGTAGAAGTACAGGACCACCCGCCGGCCCCGGAAGTCCCGCAGCCGCACCCGCTCGCCCTGGTGGTCTAGCAGCTCAAAATCCGGCGCCGGCGCGCCCGGTTCCACCACCTGCAGCCACCTCCACTTCCGGCTTCCATGATACGCCCTGGAGGGGCCGCACCGGGCGCGGCTTGTGGTACAATCCTGCACGCGTGGGGACGTAGCTCAGCTGGGAGAGCGCCGCGTTCGCAACGCGGAGGTCGGCGGTTCGAATCCGCTCGTCTCCACCAACTCTGCCGAAGCCACCGCCTGCCCAGGCCCGTCTGCGTCCCTGAACGAGGGAGCCGCCCTGCCCCCAGGAGCCTGGCTACCGGCCTTCCGCGACCAGGCGCAGCAGCTCCGCCACCCCCCGTGCCGCGTTCTTCCGCTGGGCGAGGTCCCGGCTCCGGATGCCCTTCACCGCCAGATCCCCCGCGGTTTCTGCCACCAACAACCAGCTCATGCCCGCCCGGTCATTTCGCAGGTCCGTGAGGATCCCCTGCCCCTGGCCCTCGCACACGTGGCCCCAGGCCCGGTTGAAGTTGCGTCCCTGAGGGCCCTCGATACAGTTCAGGGCGTGCCCGAGGTGCTGCTCCACGTAGCTCATGGTGTCCCCGCCCGCGGCAAACCGCGCGTGGGTGGCCGCGGTCCGCGCCTGGACCTTCCAGGCCGGCTCCCCGCCTCCTGCAGGCTGCTGCTCGTGGTAGTAAGCATACCCTGCGGTCACCAGGCCCACCACGAGGACGACGACCACGATCCAGCGCATCTCCACACCTCCCATCGAGCGCCTCGCCCTCCATCCTCGATGGGATGGTTCACAGCTCTGT
>JBKBVM010000162.1:0-4096 GCA_046289555.1 bacterium | reverse complement strand
TCCTCATCAGGCTCCGAGGTACAGGCGTTCTACCTCGGGACTGGTCTTCAGCACCTCCGAACTTCCCTCCAACTCCACCCGGCCGCCCTTCAGCACGTAGGCGCGGTCGGCCACCTCCAGGGCCCGGAAGGCGTTCTGCTCCACCAGGAGCAGGGTGGTGCCCGTCTCCCGCAAGCGGGCTAGCACCGTGAAGACGGTGTGCACCATCCGGGGCGACAGACCTAAGGACGGCTCGTCAACCAGCAACACCTTGGGGCGGGCCATGAGCCCCCGGGCGATGGCCAGCATCTGCTGCTCGCCACCCGAAAGGGTCCCCGCCAGCTGCCCGTACCGCTCCCGCAACACGGGGAACAGCTCGAGGACCCAGTCCAGCTGGTCGCGCAGTCCCGGGCCCCGCCGGGCGTACGCCCCCATGCGGAGGTTCTCGGCCACGGTCAGGTCGCCGAAGATCTGCCGGCCCTCCGGCACGTGGGCGAGGCCCCGTCGCACGATGGCCTCAGGCGGGAGACGGTCGATCCGCTCTCCCCCCAGGCGCACCGCGCCCGCCCGCACCCGGATCAAGCCCGAGATGGCCCGTAGGGTGGTGGTCTTGCCCGCCCCGTTCCGCCCCAGCAGCGCCACCACCTCGCCCTCGCTCACGCGCAGGTGGACGTCCACGAGGATGTCCACCCCCCCGTACCCCGCACGGACCCCTTCAAGCTCCAACACCGTTGGCAACCCCCAGGTAGGCCTGCAGGACCGCCGGGTCGCGGCGCACCTCCTCCGGCGACCCGCTGGCGATGATCCGACCGAAGTCCAGCACCACCACGCGGTCGCTGCAGCCGGCCACCAGCTCCACGTCGTGCTCCACCAGGACCACCGCGCAGCCCTGGCGCCTGCGGAACTCCCGCAGCCAGCGGGCAAAACCCACCCGCTCCTCCGCGCCCAGCCCCGCGGCAGGCTCGTCCAGCAACAGCAGCTGTGGCCGAGCGGCCACCGCCCGTGCCAGGTCTACCCGCTTCTGCACGGCGGAAGGCAACAGGTGGGGAAAAGAGGTGGCCACCTCGCCCAGGCCGAACTCCTCCAGCACCTCCCGGGCCACCCGCTCCGCGGAACCGCGTTGACGCGTGGAACGTTCCGCCGCCAGTCGCAGGTGGTCCAGCACGGTCAGGCCGGAGAACAGCTGCGGGATCTGAAACGACCGAGCCACGCCGAGCCGCACCAGCTGGTCGGGCCGGTACCGCAGCAGGGAACGGTTCCCCAGCCGGAGGTCACCGCGCTGCGGGGGGACGAACCGGCTCACCACGTTCAGCAGCGTGGTCTTCCCCGCACCGTTGGGTCCGATGAGACCGAGGACCTGCCCTCCCTCCACGGAAACGGTGACGTCGTTCAGAGCCCGCACGCCTCCGAAGGCCACGGAAACCCCCGAGATCTCAAGAAGCGGCACGGGGCTCCTCCCTCCGCACGGTGGCGGCCACCGGCACCCAGCCCACCCGGCGTCGAAGGGACAGCCGAACCAGTCCGCCTGGGAAGAAGACCACCGCAGCGACCAGCAGCAGTCCGTACAGGACCGTCCGTAGGTCTCGTGCTCCGCTCAACGCCTGGAATCCCACCGTCAGCAGGACCGCCCCCACCACGGACCCCGAGATAGAAGCCAGCCCTCCCACCACCACCGCGCTCACCAGGAAGATGGAGGTCAGCAGCGTGAAGTCCCCGGGGCTGATGTAGCCCACCACGTGCGCCTGCAGCGCGCCGGCCAGCCCCGCGAGGGCGGCGCTCAGGGAGAAGGCCTGCACCTTGGTCCCCGCCACGTAAACTCCCGTGGCTTCCGCCGCCAGTTCGGAGTCCCGCACCGCCAGCAGGGCGCGGCCGAACGCCCCCCGAACCAGTGCGGACGCGGCCCACACGACGCCCAGCAGGACCACGCCCGCCACGTAATACAGCTCGGTGTCTTCGGGAAGCACCCCCAGGGTCAGCCGGGGCGGCTTCAGGCCCATGTAGCCACCCGTCACGGCCTCCCACTTGACGAGCAGCTGCGATACGAAGGTGCCGAAGCCGAGCGTGGCCACCGCCAGGTAGGGGCCGTGGAGGCGGACCGCCGGAAGCCCCAGCAGGAGCCCCGCGAGCCCCCCGAGGGCACTACCCGCCAGCATCCCCGCCCACGGAGGCCACCCGAGCCTGAGGGCCGCAAGAGCGGAGGCGTACGCGCCGATGGCCATGAACCCCGCGTGCCCGATGGACACCTGGCCGCCGTACCCCGTGAGGAGGTTGAGCCCGACCGCAGCCACCCCGTACACCATGGCCAGGGTCAGCACGTACAGCCCGTACCCCGGGAGCCACCAGGGAGCCGTAGCGGCAAAGACCGCCGCAACGACCCACAGACTCCGACTCACGCCCGCCTCACCCGCCCGGCGCCCAGGAGGCCGTGTGGCCGCACGACCAGCACCAGGACGATGACCACAAACGCCAGGCTCGCCTTGAGGTCGATGGATCCGTACGTCCCCGCGAGGTTCTCCAGGACCCCGAGCAGAGCGCCTCCCGCCACCGCCCCAGGCAGGCTGTCCATGCCTCCCAACACCGCGGCGGCGAAACCCCTCAGCAGGAGGTCCACCATCCGGTTCGGTTCCAGGTACAGGATGGGAGCGGCCAGGATCCCGGCCACAGCCCCCAGCACGGAGCCCAGGGCCCACGACAGGGCGAACACGCGCCGTACCGGGATCCCCACCAGCTCCGCCGCGGTGCGGTTGGAAAGCACCGCCCGCATGGCGACCCCCAGGTCACTGAAGCGGAAGAACCCGTACAGAGCCGCAGCGAGCGCCACGCCCACCGCGAGGTTCAGGATCTGGTCCACAGGTATGGTGAGCTGCCCGGCCCGGAGGGGAGGGCCCGTCAGCAGGAACGGAAAGCTCTTGACGTCGTGGCCCCACACGATGCCCGCCAATCCGTTCAGGGTCAGGCCGACGCCCAAAGTCACCACCACCAACCCCAGCACGGAAGCGTGGCGGAGGCGGGCGGGCTGGAGCAGCCCGAGCTCCACCGTCGCTCCCAAAAGCGCCGCGAACCCCATGGCCACCAGAGCCGCGGCCAGCACCGGCCAACCCGCCTGGACGGCCAGCGCGTAGGCGACGAAGGTGCTCACCGTGGCCATGTCGCCGTGGCCGAAGTTCACCACGTCCGTGGTCTTGTAGATGAGGACCAGGCCCAAGGCCATGAGGGCGTACACGGCCCCCGCGGCCAGGCCGCCCACCAGCACGTCGGAGAGCACCCGCAGGTCCACGTCAGCTCCCGGTGCGGATGACCACCATCTGGATGTTGGTCATCTCCTCGATGGCGTAGCGCACGCCCTCCCGCCCGATGCCGCTGCCGCGGACGCCGCCGTAGGGCATGTGGTCGGCCCGGTACGCGGGGGTGTCGTTGATGACCACCCCGCCGAAGTTCAGCTTCCGGATGGCCCGGAAGACGCGATCTACATCGCGGGTGAACACCGCCGCCTGCAGCCCGTACTCCGTGGCGTTGGCCTGTTCCAGGGCCTGCTCGAAGTCGTCGGACCGGATGACGGACGCCACAGGGGCGAAGGCTTCCTGCGCTACCACTTTCATCTCCGGCTTCACGTCCGTCAGGACGGTGGGCCAGTACACCGCCCGCTCCCGCCGGTGTCCGGTGAGCACCCGGGCTCCGCCCGCCAGGGCCTCCTCCACCCAGGCCTCGATGCGCTGCGCCTCCCGTTCGTCGATCATGGGCCCCACGTCCACCCGCTCGTCCAGGGGGTCGCCCACCACCATGGCCTGGCTGGCGTGGACGAACCGGTCCAGGAAGGGGTCGTACGCCTCGCGGGTGGCGTAGATGCGCTGCACGGAGATGCACACCTGCCCCGAGTTGTAGTAGGCGCCCACGGCGCACCGCCGGGCCACGAAGTCCAGGTCCACGTCGGGCGCCACCACCACCGGCGAGGTGTTCCCCAGCTCCAGGGTCACCTTCTTGATCCCCGCGATCTCCGTGATGCGCCGGCCCACGGGCGGGCTTCCCGTGAAGCTGACCTTGGCCACCCGCGGGTCGGTGACCAGCCACTCCCCCACGGTGCCGCCCGGGCCCACCACGAGGTTGAGGGCGCCTGCGG
>JBKBVM010000161.1:0-4109 GCA_046289555.1 bacterium | reverse complement strand
ACGCGGACGCGTGGGCGCACAACCACCTGGTGCGCGACGTGGGGTGGTGGGGCGCGTTCCCGTCGAGGCCAGGTCCCCCGCACTTCCCCGCAGGCTTCAGCGCGTGGCATCTCCCGTACCTCGTAGCGCTGGCGTGGTCCGGGCTACTGGCAGCCCTGGAGGGCAGGGCCGTGCGCCCCCTCGACGCGGGGGCGGCCCGCCAGTTCCGCCACCGGGCCGCGGCGGTGGGCGTGGCACTGGCCGGCTGGCTCGTCAGCACGGCCACCTCGGGCGCCCGAACGCCTGGGGCGAGCTTCGTGCGGATGGAGTCCCTCCCCGGGTTGGTGGGACCGGGCGCGCTCCTGCAGGCAGGAGGGGCCGTGTACCTGGGCTGGTCCCTGGCGGTCCACAGCCGGAACGGGTGGGGTCGGGCGTTGGGCGGGTGGGTGGTCCTCTTCACCCTTACGTTCCTGACGCAATTCGCGCACCCGTATGCGGACCCGTGGCCGTCCGCGGGCTTCTTGCGGACGGGCCTGCAGACCTACCGGTACGGGCTGTTCTACTTTGGAGAGGCCGTGGGAGTCCTCAGTCTGGTACTGCAGGCCGAGCTGGCGGCTGGGGTGCTGCTGGCGGTGTGGCGTACGGGCCCGCTGCCCGCCGGGGGTTGGACCCTTTTGTTCGGTGCCAACGGCGTGCTGGTGGCGGCCCTGCGGGACCACTACCCCTTCGTGGTCTCCGGGGTGCTCACCGGCCTCGTGGCCGACCTGCTGGCGTGCCGGGTACGGGGCCGGGATCCCCGCGAGCTCCGGCTGCTGGCGGGCTGCGTGGCCGCAGCGTTCTGCGCGTCGGTGTTCTTGGTGGTCGGGCAGATGGGCGCGGTGGACGTCCTGTACGGCACCGGGGGCGGGTTCGCGCTCCCGCACGTCTCCGGCCTCGGGTGGTCGGTGCCGCTGTGGATGGGGACCAGCTTGCTGGCGGGGGGAGGGGCCTGGCTGCTGGCGTTCCTCGCGAGCCCCCCGCGGTGACGCGTCCGGCATGGCCTGGTACTGGGAAGGTTTCGTCGTCCTGGCCCTCATCCTGGTGAACGGGCTGTTCGCGGCCGCGGAGATGAGTGTGGTCACCGCCCGGCCTGGGCTGCTGGAGAAGCGCAGACGCGCGGGGGATC
The DNA here is from genome assembly GCA_046289555.1 of bacterium. Classification (GTDB taxonomy): domain Bacteria; phylum Sysuimicrobiota; class Sysuimicrobiia; order Sysuimicrobiales; family Sysuimicrobiaceae; genus Tepidifontimicrobium. Next base: position 2,965 of record JBKBVM010000161.1, on the reverse strand, counting down.
GGGGTGCAGGGGCCGCATCCCAGCTGCTGGCCCACCGGGACCGGTTCCTGGCCGCAGTACAGGTGGGCATCACCCTCGTGGGGACCCTGGCGGGCGTGTACTCTGGAGCCCGGCTCGCGGAACCCCTGGCCGAGGCCCTGCGGCGGTGGCCGGCCGTGGAGCCGTACGCGGGCTCCCTGGCGGTAGCCGTGGTGGTGGCGGCGGTCACGTTCGCGTCCCTCGTGCTCGGCGAGCTGCTACCCAAGAAGATCGCCCTGGCACGTTCGGAAGACCTGGCGGCCCGGCTCGCTCCGGTCATGACCGTGTTCGCCCGGACGGTGGCGCCGCTGGCCTTCCTGCTGGCGGCGGCGGTGAACGCGGCCCTGTGGCTTGCGGGGCAGCGCGGCGCAGGTGCCCGGAGGCTCACCGTGGAGGAGTTCGGCAGCTTGGTGGAGGAGGGGCTCCGGGCCGGCCTGATCGAGGAGAAGGGTGCCCGCGTGCTGGAAGGGGTGCTGAAGGCCACGGGCCGCGTGGTGTCTGAGGTGATGACCCCTCGCACCGAGCTGGTGGCGGTCCCGGTGGAGGCCACCGTCCGGGAGGCCATCGCCCGCATCCGCGCCACCACCTACTCCCGGTTCCCGGTGTACCGGGGCGACCTGGATCACATCGTGGGCGTCCTGTTCGCCCGGGACCTGGTGGGCGTAGATCCCGAGGCGCCCGTGGCGGGGTTGATGCGCCCCGCCCTGGCTATCCCCGAGACCGTGCGGGTTCTGGAGGCCCTGCGACGGTTCCAGGAGGAAGGGCAGCACGCCGCGGTGGTGTTGGACGAGTATGGCGGGACCGCCGGCTGGGTCACCCTGGAGGATCTGCTGGAGGAACTGGTGGGCGAGATCCCCTCGGAGCACGGGGAGGAAGAACCCGGGGTGGTCGTGCGGGCGGACGGGTCGTTGCTGGTGGACGGTCGGTTACCGCTGCATCAGCTGCTGGAGCGACTGGGGCTGCGGGAAGACGACGTGGGCGTCGAGGAGGCCGCCACCGCCGCGGGGCTGGTGCTGCACCTGCTGGGCCGGATCCCGTCGGTAGGAGACCGGGTGACCGTAAGGGGCTACACCATCGAGGTGGTGGACCTCGACGGTCCCCGGATCGACAAGCTGCTGATTACGCGCGCCGGCCCGGAGACCTGACCCGCTTCGGAACGGGTACCGGAGGCGAGGCGGGCTACCCGCCGCTGCTGCCGCTTCTGGACGCGGTAGCCCTAGACCAGCCGGTGGACGCGCCGCACTACCGCAACGTGGGGGAGATGCTGGCCTTGAGCGCCTACCACCGCGGGTACCACATCGGCAAGATGACCACCGTTCGGGCACTGCTGGGGAAGCGACGGTTGTTCGGCTGAAGCGCTCAGCTGACCCCCGGTTGAGGGTCCAGGAGGAGGCTCGCAAGCTCTGCCCGGCGGAGCAGCGCGGGGCACTGGCGGAAGCTACTGCAGACCTCGCGGCCTGCGCGCTCGGTCTTCAGGGGATGGTGTGGAACAGGCCGGCCAGCGGCACCCCGAGGAGGGTGTACGCGGCACCCATGAAGGCGCCGGCCAGCAGACGGTCCTCTTCCGGTACCTGGAGCAGGTGCAGGGACAGGTGGGTAAGGGAAGAACTCCAGGCGACGAGCAGTGCCGCCGCGTACACCAGGGGGTGCATCCGCAGACCTCCGGTTCCGGGTTCTATAGCACCGGATGCTAGCATATCCCGTGCCACCCCGTCCACCGGAAAGCAAAGCCGCCCGGGCCCTACAGGACCCGGGCGGCCGGTCCACGACGGCCTCACTTGGTGGCCGCTTCCTTGGGCAGCACCCCGAAGGCCAGCCACGCGGCCAGCACGACCGCGATGGCGCCTCCGATGAGGGACGTCCACATCGCGGCGGGATCCTGCGTGAACAGGAGCACCCAGGGGCTGATGATGAACCAGATGCCCACCAGGCCGTTCACGTACTGGATCCACACCTTGCGGCGTGCGTCCTCGTTGCTGGCCGCCCACGCGCCGAGAATGAGGAGGATAAGACCGCCTACGATGCTGGTGCTCGTCCGCCCCGCGTCCGCGGAGTAGCCGAGCACGAAGGGCGACAGCACGAACCACACACCCACCAGGGCGTTGACCCAGTTCGCCCACACCATCCGCCTTCACCTCCTTTCCGTGCTGGAGTGCGGGAGCCAGGGCTCCCATCTCACGCAATAGCACGCGGGCAGGGATTGTCAAGGGAATCGGTTTGACGCAGGGGCCCCGGGGATCGCCTCAGTCGCCCGAGGGCAGGCCGAACCGGGTGGCCACGTAAGACTCCAGGATGGCGCAGAACTCCCGTACGAGGCCCTCCCCCCGCAGGGTGGTGACCAGCCGGCCGTCCACGTACACGGGGGCCCGCGGCTCTTCGGAGGTGCCGGGCAGGCTGATACCCACGTGGGCGTGGCGGCTTTCTCCCGGGCCGTTCACCACGCACCCCATCACCGCCACCCGGAGGGCCTCCACCCCGGGGTAGCGATCCTTCCACTCCGGCATGCGTGCGCGGATGTACTCCTGCACCTGCTGGGCCATCTCCTGGAAGAACGTACTGGTGGTCCGTCCGCAGCCGGGGCAGGCGCTCACCTGCGGGAAGAAGGTGCGGATCTCCAGGCTCTGCAGGATCTGCTGGGCCACCCGCACCTCCTCGGTCCGGTCGCCTCCGGGCGGGGGCGTTAGGGACACCCGGATGGTGTCGCCGATGCCCTCGTGGAGGAGCACCGCCAGCGCCGCGGTGGACGCCACAACCCCCCGGGTCCCCATGCCCGCCTCCGTCAGCCCTAGGTGCAGGGGGTAGTCGCACCGCTCCGCGAGCGCACGGTAGACCTCGATGAGGTCGACGGGCTGGCTGGTCTTGGCGCTCAGGACGATGCGGTCGTGGGGGAGGCCGAAAGACTCCGCTAGGCGCGCGGACCTCAGGGCGCTCTCCACCATGGCCAGCC
>JBKBVM010000160.1:0-4112 GCA_046289555.1 bacterium | reverse complement strand
GCGCGGGCCCGGTCCTCCGCGATCCGTCTGGCTTCCACCGCGTAGAGGGCCCAGGCGGGCAGGAGGGCCACGACGCGGGGGAGCGCCATCACGGGTGCCAGGAGGAGGTACCACAGCACGTACAGGGCCGCGGCGAACCGCACCAGCGGGTGCTGGCGCCGGACCTCCGAAAGGCCGAGGGCGAAGGCCAGCGCGGCGACACCTCCCAGCAGGGCCAGCGCGACGGGTGCACTGAGCAGGCGGGACCGCTCGGATGCGGGCGCGGAGATGACGAGCCCAAACCCGGCGAGGGTACCCGCGAAGAGCACGAACCCCAGGATTCCCCAGGGCCCCAGGCGCAGCAACAGCACCCAGGTACTGGCCGCCTGCTGGAGATCCCTCCACTTGATGGGCAGGTCGAGGGACTGTGCCACGGCGTCCAGCCCCCTGGTGGCAAAGGATGCGAACCGACGGAGGCGTGCTAACGATGCCGCGCGGCGCTCACCCGGCGTCGCCATCTCTCCACCTCTACAGGGCCAGCTACACCGCGGGCCACCCGCCACTTGGCCGCGGCCAGTCCCAGAAGAGCCTGGCGCACAGCCGCGGGTAGCCCTCTGCCGTTGGCGACGAGGGTATAGAACTCTTCCTCGGAGACGAGCCCCGTGGCCACCTCCTCCCGGAGGAAGCCCCACAGGGCTCGCTCCCGGCGCGCCCGCCATCCGTACAGCCCGGCGAGCACGGCCACTCCGGTGGACTCAAGCAGGAGTAGGACCCCGGCTGCGGCTGGGAGCCAGGCACCGGGCTGCCGGGTCGCGGCAACGAGTGCCAGATAGGAGGCCTGAGCCGCCGCGGGCAGGCCCAGCCCGAGGAGCGCGCCCGCGGACAGCAAGACCCGCTTGTGCTGCCACAGCTGGCGGCTCCACACCAGAAGCGCCCCGGAGGCCGCGCCCGTGACCGCGTGGAAGGTCCACCCGGCCAGCAGGTGAAGCAGCACCCCGGCGCCCCCCGGTGCTGGGGGAGCGTGCCGGACCAGGGCCCACAGAGTCCACAGACCGTAGCCAGCTCCGGCAAACACGCCGCACAGGGCGCCGTCGAAGGCGTCCGCCAGCCTGCGCCTTTCGCGCCAGAACACCGCGCCCAGCACCAGGGCCTTCCCCGCCTCCTCGGCGGCTCCCGCCCACGGAGAGCCGCCTGCGGCCAGCCAAGCGGGGACGAACGCCGGCCACGGCAGAACGGAAAGACCGAAGACAGCCGCAGCGCCCCGGACCACCAGGGGTACCCCGACTCCGCCGGCGAGCAGCGACCGCCAGAACAAGGCCAGGTCCCAGCCCACGGCTGCCCGCCACGCCAGCAGCCCGTAGCCCACCGCCCCAGCACTCAGGAACAAGACCGATACCGTTTCGGCCACCGTAGCCACCCCGTTGGTCCGGGCTGAGTGTCTTGCCCTCCGCGTTAAAATCGCCTTAAGCAGACTGCTCGAGTTTGCGACTCCATGGGCCATTCCCGGTGGATCCTCCGTCGCCGGCTCCTGGAGCGTCTGCCCGGAGAGCCGGGCCACGTGGTCTGGTTGCGTGCACCCTACGGGTACGGCAAGACCGTCCTGCTCCGGCAGTGGGCGGACCGGATCCGGGCCTCCGGGTGGCGGGTCGTGTGGGTGAGTGCCGGCCCGTCCAGCCTGCGCGTACAGCTCGGGCGGACGCTGGGTCTGGGGCCCGCCCCCAGCTGGAGAGTCCTCCGGGCCCGGCTGAGCCAACAGCCGACGCTGCTTGTCCTGGACGACGTGACGCCCACGGAGGTTCCCGACCTGCGGGCTCCGCTGGACGGTCTGCTCCTGGGCCTCGCCAGCCGGGCCGACCTCCCGTGGCCCGAACTCCCCAAAGCTCGCAGCACGGGACGCCTGGTCCTCCTCACCGCGGAGGATCTGCGGTTCACGCTCCAGGAGGTCCAGGAGCTGCTGCGGGACGACCGCAGGGCGTACGAGGTCTGGGAGAGGACGGGCGGGTGGCCTATCGCGGTGCACACCGCGGTGCTGGCGGGAGACCTGGACTTCCAAGCCGCCCTGGTCCGCGGCGTCCGCGATTCCATGGGCCCGGAGGAGTGGGAGCTACTTCTCCTGCTGTCCTGCGTGCCGGCTCTCTCGGGCGAGCAGGCAGCAAGACCCTTGGAGCGCCTCGTGGAGTCCGGGTTCGCCCAGCGCACGCCCGCCGGGGTCCAGCTCCACGCTCTGTTTGCGGAGGTCGTGCACAGCTCCTACCTGTCTGAGGTGCAGGAGGTGGTGCGGCGCCGTGCGCCCCAGCTTCCCGCCGAGGCGGCGGCCGAGGCCTACCTGCGCTGCGGCCTGTGGACCGAGCTGGACCGGCTCCTCGATACGCCCCGAGCCCTCGACCTGGCCTCCGAAACTCCCTCCGGCGTCCTGCGGTGGTGCCGGGCCCTTCCAGGCCGGGGAGGGCCGTGGAGAAGGCTCGCGCACGGAATGGCCCTCTGCCTGAGCGGGCGGTTGAAGGAGGCCTTCGCCCGCTTGGAGACCCTCGCCAGAGACACCGAGAGCTCACGGCCTGACGTGGCCGTCCGCGCGTGGGGCTTGATCGCGTACAACGCTCCAGAAGTGGATCTGGAGCTCGCCCTCCGCGCCGTGGACCTGGGGTGGCGGCTGGTGGACCGGGTGGACCCCCACGCGGCCGCTCGATTCCTGAACTGGGCCACCTGGCCTCTGTGGAAGGCGGGACAGCTGGACCGGTTCCGGGCTGCCCTGGAGGAAGCTCAGCGCAGACTCCCGCCGGACGACCCCTACCTCTTCCACCCTATCGGGTACAACCTCTCCTTCCTCCGCTGGCAGCAGGAGGGCGCCCTCGAGCAGTACCTCGCCTACAACCGGAGGACCGCGGAGGTCCAGGAAGCAGAGCGTTCCCACAACCTCCCCTTAACGCTCCTACAGACGGGCCGCCTCTTCGTGCTTTTGGGACAGCGGCAGGAGGCCCTGGCTTGCTTCCAGCGGGCGCAGGCCCGTCCCGGGTGGAACTTCTGGGCCGAAGTGCTGGCAGGCGCTTGGCAGGCGTACCTGGAGGGCGACCGGGCAGCCTTCCAACGCCTGGTGAGCTTGCCGGAGACGCAGGAAAACCCCGACCTGGAGGACCAGGTACGGGGCCTTTGGGCCAGGACACTGCGGGAAGCAGGCGATCCGCGCGGAGCGCTCGCGGTGGCCGAGCCGTCGAGAGGCTTCTGGACCCGCGTGGAAGCGGCTTTGAGCCTTGCCCACCTAGGAAGGCGGGAGCAAGCTCGGGGCCTGCTCCCCCCGGAACCTCTGGATCGGGAAGAGCGGGCCATCTGGCACGCGGCCCGGTTCCGGATTCTGCGGTCGCAGGACGACCTGGACGCCCTGGTGGGCCTCACCTCCGCCGGCGCCGCTATCCTCCCGGCTCTGGTCCCCGTTCGCGAGCTCCCGCGCAGCCGGCCCGAATACGCGGACGTCTACCCGGTCCAAGAGGTTCTCCGCTCGGGCTGGAAGGAGGCCATCCAGCGGCGCACCGCTGACGTCCCACCCCTGGAGGTTGAACTGCTGGGCCTCTTCCGCGTGCGCAGGCTGGGCGAGGAGGTCGCCCTTCCGCCTACGGCCCGAGCCCTCCTGGCCTTGATGATCCTCGGGTACGAACCGGAAGACGCCGCGGAGCACCTGTGGCCGGAAGCGGACCTGGAACGGGCCCGAAACAACCTGCACGTCCAGATGCACCACCTGCGCCGGGCCCTTCAGCCCTGGGGTGTGCCCACTTACGTGACGTCTCGCGGACTGCACAACGTCCGGGTGGACCTGTGGGAACTCGAGGCGGCCGTGGACCGGGGGGACGCCGACGAGGTGCTGCGGCTGTACCGGGAACCGGTGGCCCCCGGGGTGGACACCCATGCAGTAGACCAGGTCCGGCACGTCCTCCACCGGCGCGCGGTGGACCTGCTGTTTTCGCGGGGACGCGAGGCGCCCCCGGAGCGGGGAATTCCTTTACTCGAGCGCCTACTGGAACTCGAGCCGCTGCACGCGCCAGCCCTCCGGGCCCTGCTCCAACACCTCAGCGCCGTCGGCCAGCAGGGAAGGGCCCTGCGGCTGTCCCGGTCGTTCGTGCGCCGCCTGAAGGAAGACCTGG
>JBKBVM010000015.1:0-18995 GCA_046289555.1 bacterium | reverse complement strand
GACGACACGGTTCCACTCCTGGTACGGGATTGGGGCCGGCTGCGGCCCCCTGGGATTCTCGCACACCGCGGGCGCGTCCCTCAAGCGCCCCGGGCCGCCACCTCCGCCTCCGACGTCCGCCACACCTCGGCCCCCAGGCCGCGGAGCTTGCGCTCGAGGCCGTCGTACTTGCGGTCCAGGTGCTCCACCCCCGTGATGCGGGTCTCGCCCTCCGCCACCAGCCCTGCGATCACCACCGCGGCGCCCGCCCGGATGTCCAGGGCCTGCACGGCAGCCCCCGTGAGCCGCTCCACGCCCCGCACGTAGGCGGTGTTGCCGTCCACGCGGATATCCGCCCCCATCTTCACCAGCTCGTAGGCGTAGCCCATGCGCCCGTCGTAGATGGTCTCCCGCACCACCGCCTCCCCCTCCGCGGTGGCCAGCAGCGCCGCGAAGGGCGGGTGCAGGTCGGTGGCGAAGCCCGGGAACGGCGCGGTGTCGATGTCCACGGCCCGCAGGCGCCGGGGCGCGCGCACCCGTACCCGGTCGGTGTTGGCGTCCACCTGGCAGCCGGCCTCCGCCAGCTTGCTCAACAGGGCGGTCACGTGCTCGGGGATGAGGGCGTCCACCTCCACGTCCCCACCGGTGGCGGCGCCCGCGATCAGGTACGTTCCCGCTTCGATCCGGTCGGGGATGACCGCGTACCGCGCCCCGTGCAGCCGGCGAACGCCCTTCACCACCACGGTGGGGGTCCCCGCTCCCCGGACGTGGGCGCCCATGAGGTTCAGGAACACCGCGGTGTCGGTGACCTCGGGCTCCAGGGCCGCGTTCCGGAGGACCGTGGTCCCCTCCGCCAGCACCGCGGCCAGCATCAGGTTGATGGTGGTCCCCACGCTGCGCCGCGGCACGAGGAACTCCACGCCCCGCAACCGCCGGACGCGACCCACCATGTAGCCCCGCTCGGTGACCACCTCGGCTCCCAGGGCGGAGAACCCCTTGAGGTGGAAGTCCACGGGCCTTCCCCCGATGGAGTCTCCGCCCGGCAGCCCCACCTCGAACTGCCCCACCCGCCCCAGCAGCATCCCCGCGGCGTAGTAGGAGCCGCGGATGCGGCCGCACAGCTCCGCGGGCGCGTGGGTGCCGCTCAGCCGACGGGCGTCCACCGCCAGCCGCCCGCCGTCCGTGAGTTCCACCTCGCAGCCCAGGCTCCGCAGGATGTCCGCCATGACCTGCACGTCGCGACACCGGGGGACGTTCTCGATCACCGACACGTCTGCGGCCAGGGCCGCCGCGGCCATGATGGGCAGCACCGTGTTGACCGCGCCGGCCACCTTCACCGCGCCCTCCAGCCTGCGTCCTCCGCGGACCACCAGGAGCTCTGCCACCGGCTCGCCTCGGCAGGTCACGGCTTCCGGGGGCACGCGCTTAGCCCTCGAGGGCCGGCCGGATCCGCTTCTCCACGTAGAAGCGCACCAGCTCCTCCAGGATCCGGTCCCGCTCCACCTTGCGGATCAGGGAGCGGGCACCCCGGTGGCTCGTGATGTACGTGGGGTCTCCCGAGATCAGGTAGCCCACCAGCTGGTCCTTGGGGCTGTAGCCGCGCTCCTGCAGGGCCCGGTACACCTCCAGGAGGATCTCGAACACCCCGGGCAGCTCCTCGCCCAGGCGGTACACACCCGTCTGCTCGTGGGACTCGCTCAACTCCGCACCTCTGCCCGGCCCTCCGGCCCGGCCTGTGAGGGGTTCGCGGTGGGCGGGCGTCCTTCCTGGCGTCCAGGGAGTTTGTCCGCCGCGTGCACCGCCACCGCCCCAAAGAGCAGGTTCCGGTACCAGACGCGCCGGAAGCCCGCCTGCTGGAGCAGGTTACGGAAAGCCTCCTGGTCCGGCCAACCTCGGATGGAGGTGGGCAGGTACCAGTAGGCGTCCGGGTGGCGGGAGAGCCTGCGGCCCACCCACGGGATAGCGGTGTAGGAGTAGAAGTCGTACAGGGCGCCAAACAGCCGGGAGCACGGCCGGCTGAACTCTAGCACCACGAGCCGGCCGCCCGGCCGCAGCACCCGGTGTAGCTCCCGCAGGGCACCCAGGGGGTCGGCCACGTTGCGCACGCCGAAACCCACCGTGGCCACGTGGAAGGTTCCGTCCGCGAAGGGCAGCGCCTGCGCGTCCCCCTGCACGAACCACACCCCGCGGGCCCCGCGGGCCCGCCTCCGGGCCAGGCGCAGCATGGGTTCCGCGAAGTCCACCCCTACCACGCGGCCCTGGGCTCCCACGCGGCGGTGGAGGAAGAAGGCCAGGTCACCGGTCCCGCAGCACACGTCCAGGGCAAGGCCGCCTGAGGGCGGCGCGGCCACGGCCACCGCGTACCGCTTCCACCGCCTGTGCAGGCCGAAGCTAAGAAGGGTGTTCAGGAGGTCGTACCGACGGGCGATGGCGCTGAACATCGCCCGCACGTACGCCGCCTTCTGCTGCGTAGACGGCGAAGGGTCGCCCGGAGTCACCGCCACGGGGACTAGTGTACAGGGCTCGGGAGCTCCCCGTTGGTCGCCGAGAGCTCCGAGCTTCGGCCTTCAGGCTGCGCTGGCGCGGCCCGAAAACCCCATCGTGGGCCCGCCTGGGCTCGAACCAGGAACCCGCCGGTTATGAGCCGGCCGCTCTGACCCTTGAGCTACGGGCCCGCACCCCACTCAGTATATCCTACCCGCACCAGGTACAGCCCTCCCGGGGCCACCACGGGACCCGCCCGCTGGCTGTCCCGGGAGGCCAGCACCTCCCCCACCTCCTCAGGACTCCGCCTACCCGCACCCACCTCCAGCAGCGTCCCGACCAGCATCCGGACCATGTGCCGCAGGAACCGGTCCGCCACCACCTCCACCGCCACGAAGGGCCCCCGGCGCCTCACCCGGAACCGGTGCACGGTGCACCAAGTGGTTCTGGGATTGCTGCCGGTGGCGCAGAAGGCGGCGAAGTCGTGCCGGCCGGTCAGGAGGTCTGCGGCGCGCTGCATGCGGGCCACCTCCAGGTGCCCCTCCCACGCCAGCGCCCGGTCCACCAGGAAGGGGTTGCGGCCGGGGCGGTTCCAGATCACGTAGCGGTAGGCGCGCCAGCGGGCGTCCCGCCGGGCGTGGAACGCCTCCGGAGCCTCCTCGGCGGACCGCACGGCGATGTCCGCGGGGAGGTAGTGGTTCAGGGCTGCCACGAAACGCTCTGCGGCGAGGGGGGAGGCGGTGCGGAAGTGTGCCACCTGGGCCAGGGCGTGCACGCCCGCGTCCGTGCGGCCCGCACCCACCACCCGCACGCGCTCTCCGGTGACGCGGGCCAGGGCCCCCTCCAGTTCCCCCTGCACCGACGGCCGGCCCCGCTGCCTCTGCCAGCCCGCGTAGCGCGTGCCCACGTACCAGACCACCAGCTTCACCGTGCGCACGGCCCTACAGCCGGCCCGACCCCAGCACGAGCGCGCTCGCGCCGAGGACCACCAGCCCGGCCCAAAGATCCCGGGCGCGGTACCGTAGCTGCTTCATCCGGGTCCGGCCCTCGCCGCCGCGGTAGCCCCGGGCCTCCATGGCCACCGCCAGCTCGTCCGCCCGGCGGAAGGCGCTGACGAACAGCGGCACCAGGATAGGGACCAGAGCCCGGGCCCGCCGCAAGGGGCCGCCGGTGTCCAGGTCCGCACCCCGGGCCATCTGCGCCTTCATGATCTTCTCCGTCTCCTCCACCAGGGTGGGGATGAACCGGAGGGCGATGGTCATCATCATGGCCAGCTCGTGGGCCGGCACCCCCAGCCGCCGGAACGGGTTCAGCAGCCGCTCCATCCCGTCCGCCAGCTCCACGGGGGAGGTGGTGAAGGTCAGCAAGGAGGTGGAGACCACGAGGAGCACCAGGCGGGCGGTGACGAACAACCCCTGGACCAAGCCCTCCCGGGTCGCCGCAAAGGGCCCCAACCTCCACAGCACGGTCCCGCCCGAGGTCCCGCCGAAGAACACCTGCAGGACCAGGGTGAGCAGGAGCAGGAACCAGATGGGCCGCAGGCCGCGCAGCACGAACCCCGCGGGCACCTGCGACAGGGCCACGGCACCGGCCAGGAACGCCGCGAACACCCCGAGCCCGCGGAAGTCCCTCACGAGGAAGACCACCACTACCAGGACGGTGGTCGCCAGGATCTTCGTCCGCGGATCCAGCCGGTGCACCGGGGAGGCCCGCGGGACGTACTGGCCGATGGTCAGGCTTCGGAGGAGCTCCACGGCCGGTTCCCCTGCAGCACCCGCACGATCTCCTCGCACGCCTCCTCCACGGTGAGGCGGTCGCACCGCACGGGAAGCCCCGCAGCCCTCAGCCGCAGCAGCACGTCGGTGGCGCGGGGCACGTCCAGCCCGATGCTGCGCAGGCGGTCCGCCTGCGCGAACGCTTCCCGCACGGGCGCGTCCAGGAATACCTGGCCCCGGTGCAGCACCACCACCCTCTGGCACAGTCGCGCCACGTCGTCCATGCTGTGGGAGACGAGCACCACCGTGAGGGCCGCCTTGCGGTGCAGCTCCCGAACCCGGCTGAGAATCTCCCGCCGCCCCTCCGGGTCCAGGCCCGCGGTGGGCTCGTCCAGCACCAGCACCTGTGGCCGCATGGCCAGCACCCCCGCGATCGCCACCCGCCGCATCTCGCCGCCCGAAAGGGAAAAGGGGGAACGCGGGCCGAAGCGGTCCGGGTCCAGCCCCACCCACTGCAGGGACTCCCGGACCCGCTCCTGCACCTCCTGCGGGTCCAGGCCCAGGTTACGGGGCCCGAAAGCCACGTCGTCGAACACCGTCGCCTCAAACAGCTGGTGCTCGGGGTACTGGAACAGCAGCCCTACCTTCCGGCGGACCTCCCGCACCAGCGCGGTCCCGGGACGGATCTCCACCCCGTCCACCCAGACCCGGCCTTCCGTGGGCCGCAGCAGCCCGTTGAAGTGCTGCACCAGGGTGCTCTTGCCCGACCCTGTGGGCCCCACCAGCCCCAGGCACTCGCCCCGGCGGACCACCAGGTCCACGCCGCGGAGGGCTACCGACTCGAAGGGCGTTCCCCGGAGGTACACGTGCGTGAGGCCCTGGCAGACCACCACGGGGTCGCTCACACCACCACCCCGCACCAGCGCAGCAGCTGCGCGGCCAGCTCCCCGGGGTCCAAGGGCTGGCCCTCCACCGGGATCCCGCGCCGTCTCAGGCACCCGCTGAGCTCCGCCACCTCCGGCAGGTCCAGCCGCAGGCGCCGCAACCGCCGGACGTCCCGGAACACCTCCCGGGGAGTGCCCTCCAGGGCCACACGGCCTTCGTGGAGCACCACCACCCGGTCTGCCTGCGCCGCTTCCTCCATGTTGTGGGTGATGTGCACCACCGCGATCCCCTCGTGTTCCCGCAACCGGTGGGCCGTCCGGAGTACCTCCCGGCGGCCTTCGGGATCCAGCATGGTGGTGGCCTCGTCCAGCACGATGCACTGGGGGCGCATGGCCAGCACCCCGGCGATGGCCACCCGCTGCTTCTGCCCCCCGGAGAGCAGGTGGGGCTCGCGCCGGCGGTGCTCCAGCATGCCCACCGCCCGCAGGGCTTCCTCCACCCGCTGCGCGATCTCCTCCGGGGGAAGGCCCAGGTTCTCCGGGCCGAAAGCCACGTCCTCCTCCACCACGGTGGCCACGATCTGGTTGTCCGGGTTCTGGAAGACCATCCCGACCTTGCGGCGGATCTCCCACAGGGCGTCAGGGTCGCGGGTGTCCAGCCCGTCCACCACCACGCGACCCTCGGTGGGCAGGAGCAGGGCGTTGAGGTGCTTGGCGAGGGTGGACTTCCCGGAGCCGTTACCGCCCACCAGGGCCAGGAACTCCGCCCGGTGGACGGTCAGGGACACGTCGTGGACGGCCCGGATCTCCTGCGGGGTGCCCGCGTGGTAGACGTGGGTGAGATGAAAGACTTCGATGAGGGGGACGGGTTCCGACACACCTTCCCCGGGGGTTGCCTAGACCACGCCACTCGCGCGCTTCATACCCGACGCTCAGTCCTTCACCAGCTCCAGGTACGCCATGGGCGCCGCATCCCCGCGCCGCGGGGCGTCCTTCACGATCCGCGTGTACCCGCCCCGCCCGCGGGCGTAACGGGGGGCGATGGTCCCGAACAGCTTCCGCAGCGCCTCCTTGTCCTGTACCAGGCGCGCTGCCTGCCGCCGGGCGTGCAGGGTCCCCTCCTGGGCCAGGGCGATGAGCTTGTCCGCCACCTTCTTGGCCTCCTTGGCCTTGGCCTCCGTGGTGTGGATGCGCTCGTACCGGATCAGGGCGGTCACCAGGTCCCGGAACAGCGCCCGGCGCTCGCCCGTGTCCCTTCCCAGCTTCCGCGTCTTGACCCCGGTTCCCATAGCGTCCCGTCCCCCGCGTCAGGAAGAGCTGGCCTTCCGCAGGGAAAGGCCCAGGGCGGCCAGCTTCTCCGTGACCTCTTCCAGAGACTTGCGGCCGAAGTTCTTGACGTTGGCGATCTCCTCCTCCGTCCGCTGCACCAGGTCTCCGATGGTGTGGATTCCCGCCCGCTTCAGGCAGTTGTAGGGCCGGACGGACAGCTCCAGCTCCTCGATGGGGGTCTGCAGCAGACGCGCCATCTCGGGATCCGTGGGGCCTGCGGTGGCGGCCTCCCCCTCGGTGATCCCGCCCACCAGCCGGAAGTGGTCGATGAGCAGCCGGCTGGCCTCCGCGATGGCCTCGTCGGGCCGGACCACCCCGTTGGTCCACACCTCCAGGACCAGCCGCTCCAGCTCCGCCCCCGCCCCCACGCGGGTGTCCTCCACGGCGTAGTTGACCTTCTGCACGGGGGAGAAGATGGAGTCCACGGGGATCACCCCGATGACGTGCTCGCTCTTCCGGTGCTTCTCCGCGGGCACGTACCCCTTGCCCCGCTCCACCACGATCTCCATCGCCAGCCGCGCGTCCTTCCGGTCCAGGGTGGCGATCACCAGGTCGGGGTTGAGGATCTCCACCTCCGGGTCTGGCTGGATGTCCGCGGCGGTGACCTCCCGCTTCCCCTTCGCCTCCAGCCGCAGCAGCTTCGGCTTGTCCGTGTGCAGCCGCAGGGTCAGCTCCTTCAGGTTCAGGAGGATCTGCGTCACGTCCTCCACCACCCCGGGGATGGTGCTGAACTCGTGCAGCACGCCCTCGATCTTCACCGACGTGACCGCCGCCCCGGTGATGGAGGACAGCAGCACCCGGCGTAGGGCGTTGCCCACGGTCACCCCGAAGCCCCGCTCCAGGGGCTCCACGACCAGTCGGGCGTACGTGTCGGACAGCTCCGCGTACTCCACCTTGGGCTTGGTGAGTTCCCACAGACTGAAGATGCTCATCCCCTTCAACCTCCCCGTCAACCTGCCGAACGCTACCTCGAGTAGAACTCCACCACCAGCTGCTCCTGGACCGGCACGTCGATGGCCTGCCGGTCCGGTAGGCCCAGCACCCGGCCCTCCAGGCGCTGCGGGTCGAACCCCAGCCACGGGGGCGGCTGCCGCCCCCCGGACTCCACCAGTAGCCGGATCCGGGGGTTCCGCTGGCCCCGCGGTGTGAGACTCACCACCTGCCCGGGCCGGACCAGGTAGGAGGGGATGGTGACCTTCCGTCCGTCCACCGCCACGTGTCCGTGCACCACCAGCTGCCGGGCCTCCTTCCGGGAAGAGGCCAGGCCCAGCCGGTACACCACGTTGTCCAGCCGGGACTCCAGCAGCTGCAACAGGCGGGTGCCCGTGACCCCTTTGAACCGGGCAGCCTCCTGGAAGTACCGCCGGAACTGCGCCTCGTGGACCCCGTAGATCCGGCGCAGCTTCTGCTTCTCCCGCAGCCGGATGGCGTACTCCGAGGCCTTCCGTCGGGTGGGGGGGTGCATCCCCGGCGGCTTCGGCCGCTTCACCACCGGGCACTTATCCGTGTAGCACTTCTCGCCCTTCAGGAACAGCTTGAGCCCTTCGCGGCGACACAGTCGGCACACCGCGTCGTGGTACCGTCCCATGAATCCCTTCCCTCCGTTCCGGCAGACCCCCGAGCCCCTCGCCCGGGACCCCGCCTCTCAGCCGGACTGCGGGGTGTCGCTGTCCCTTCTTTACGTCCCTCGGGTCAGACCCGACGCCGCTTCGGCGGCCGGCAGCCGTTGTGGGGCACCGGCGTGACGTCCTTGATCAGGCTGATGTCCAGCCCCGCGGCCTGCAGGGACCGGATGGCGGCCTCCCGCCCGGGGCCGGGACCCTTCACATACACCTCCACCTGCCGGACCCCGTGCTCCATCGCCTTCTTGGCCGCCGCTTCCGCCGCCAGGCCCGCGGCGAAGGGGGTCCCCTTACGGGAACCCTTGAACCCCTGGGTGCCCGCGCTGGCCCACGCCAGCACGTTCCCGTGCGGGTCGGTGATGGTCACGATGGTGTTGTTGAAGGTAGACTGGATGTGCGCGTGCCCCAGGGGTACGTTCTTGCGCTCGCGCCGGCGCGTCCGGCCTTTTTTCGCCATCCCTCCGACCTCCTACTTCTTGGCCACGGCCCGCTTCTTGATCCCCACGGTCTTCCGCGGACCCTTGCGGGTGCGGGCGTTGGTGCGGGTGCGCTGGCCCCGCACCGGCAGGCCCCGCTTGTGGCGGATCCCCCGGTAGCAGCCGATCTCCACCAGGCGGCGGATGTTCATGGCCACTTCCCGCCGGAGGTCCCCCTCCACCTTGTAGTGCCGCTCCACCACGTCCCGCAGCCGCGCCACCTCGTCCTCCGTGAGGTTGCGGACCCGCGTCTCGGGCTTCACCCCGGCCCGCAGGAGGATCTCGTACGCGCGGGACCACCCGATCCCGTAGATGTAGGTCAGGGCCACGTCCACCCGCTTGTCCCGGGGCAGGTCGACACCGGCGATCCGCGCCATGCCCGCCTCCCTAGCCCTGCTTCTGCTTGTGCTTCGGGTTCTCGCAGATCACCCGCACCCGGCCGTGCCGGCGGATGATCTTGCACTTCTCGCACATCCTGCGCACCGAGGCCCGAACCTTCATCCTCCCTCACCTCTCACCGGTAGCGGTACGTGATGCGGCCCCGGCTGGGGTCGTACGGCGACAGCTCCACCTTGACCCGGTCCCCGGGGGAGATCCGGATGAAGTGGATCCGCATCTTCCCCGAGATGTGGGCGAGCACCCGGTGGCCGCTCGGCAGCTCTACCCGGAACATGCCGTTGGGCAGCACCTCCACCACGGTGCCCTCCACCTCGATGGCTTCTTCCTTCTTCGCCGTCATCGCCTCCCGACCCCGGGCCGCACGAAGTTTTATGTTACCAGGGATTCTCCCCGTCGTCCAACAGGGTGAGGATCTCGTAGCCGTCCTCGGTCACCGCCACCGTGTGCTCGAAGTGGGCGGAAAGCCGCCCGTCCGCGGTGCGCACGGTCCAGCCGTCCCCGTCCACCACCGCGCGCCAGGTCCCCTCGTTCACCATGGGTTCCACCGCGATCACCATGCCCGGCCGCAGGACCATCCCCTTGCCGGGTTTCCCGAAGTTGGGCACCTGCGGGTCCTCGTGCAGGGACCGTCCGACCCCGTGACCTGCGAACTGCCGGACCACGGAGTAGCCGTGGGACTCCACGAAGGACTGCACCGCGTAGCCCACGTCCCCCAGCCGGGCCCCCGGCCGCACCGCCTCGATGCCCCGAAACAACGCCTCCTCGGTGACCTGCAGCAGCCGCCGCACCCGCGGGGGGACCGGTCCCACCGGGAAGGTGGCGGCCACGTCCCCGTGGTAGCCGTCCACCAGGGCGCCCAGATCCACCTTCACCAGGTCCCCTTCCTTCAGCACCCGCCGGCCGGGGATGCCGTGCACGATCTCGTCGTTGACGGAAACACACGCGCTGGCGGGGAAACCCCGGTACCCCAAAAACGAGGGCGACCCTCCGAGGGACCGGATGGCCCGGTGGGCCACCCGGTCCCGCGCCCCCGTGGTGGTGCCTGGGCGCACAGCGCGGCCCACCTCCCTGAGGGCCAGGGCCGCCACGCGGCCCGCGCGGCGCATGCGCTCCAGCTCCCTGGGGCTCTTGACGAAGACCCCGGATACCGCCATGCCTACAGGACACCCGCCTGTCGAAGGGCTGCCTCCACGCGACGTCCCACCTCCTCGGGGTCCGCGGAGGCGTCCACGGTGTGCAACAGGCCCCGCGCACGGTAGTATTCCACCAGCGGCGCGGTCTGCCGCGCGTACACCTCCAGCCGCCGCTTGACGGTCTCGGGCCGGTCGTCCTCGCGCTGGACGAGCTCGCTGCCGTCGTGGTCGCATCGGCCCGGGACCTGCGGGGGACTGTAGAGCTCGTGGAACACGTGCCCGTGCGCCCGGCACACCCACCGGCCGGAGAGCCTCCGCACCAGGGCGTCCCGGGGAACCTCAAACAGCAACACCGCCTGGACGCTGCGGCCCATACCGTCCAGGAGGCGGTCCAGACCCTCCGCCTGCGGCACGGTGCGAGGGAACCCGTCCAGGACGAACCCCCTGGCGGCGTCCGGCTGGCGCAGGCGTTCGGCCACCACCTCCAGCATGATCTCGTCGGGCACCAGGTCCCCTCGGTCGTAGTACGACTTCGCCCTGCGGCCCAGCTCGGAGCCGGACGCCATCGCCTCCCGGAGGATGTCGCCGGTGGCGATCTGGGGGATGCCGAACCGCTCCGCCAGGCGGCGGGCCTGGGTCCCCTTGCCCGCCCCCGGGGGGCCCAGGAGCACCACGTTCACCGCATGAACCCCTCGTAGTGGCGCATGAGTACGTAGGCCTCGATCTGCTTCATGGTCTCCAGGGCTACCCCCACCACGATGAGGAGGGAGGTGCCCGCCAGGTACAGGGTCAGGCCTGCGGTCTGACGGAACAGGAGGGGGAAAACGGCGATCACGGCCAGGAACAGGGCGCCCACGAAGGTCAGCCGTTCGGTGACCTTCATGAGAAACTCCCCCGTGGGTCGACCGGGCCGGATCCCCGGGATGAACCCTCCGTACTTCTTGATGTTCTCGCTGATGTCGTGGGGGTCGAACTGCACCGCGGTGTAGAAGTACGTGAACACCACGATGAGGACCGCGTACAGCACCGTCCCCAAGGGGTGCTGGCCCGGCTGCAGCCGGTTCCCCCACTCCACCAGGGGTTCCCACCGTACGAAGGAGGCCAGGGTGGCGGGGAACTGCAGCACCGAGATGGCGAAGATGATGGGGATCACGCCCGCCTGCACGATGCGCAGGGGGATGTGGGTGGTCTGCCCCCCCAGAACGCGTCGGCCCACCACCCGCTTCGCGTACTGGACCGGGATCCGCCGCGTGGCCTGGGTGACCAGGATCACCGCCACGATGCTGGCCAGCACCAGTACGATGTCCGCCAGCAGCCACCCTACGGAGGTGCTGCCGACCCGCACCTGGGCCACCGTGGCCGCCAGCTGACGGGGAATCCGGGCCACGATCCCTCCGAAGATCAGCAGGGACACCCCGTTGCCGACTCCGTGTTCGGTCATCACCTCGCCCATCCACGTGAGCACCATGGAACCTGCCACCAGGGTGGACAGGATCAGGGCCCAGTTGAGGGGGCTGAAGTCGGTGATGGCGCGACCCTGTGAGAAGGCCTGGATGAGCCCCGTCTGGCCCCACCCCTGCAGCGCCGCCAGCGGGATGGTGAGGTAGAGGGTGTACCACCCGATCCGCTTGCGGCCCGCCTCCCCTTCCTCCTGCGCCATCTTCTTCAGGTTGGGGAAGGCCACCTGAAGCAGGCTCATGATGATGGAGGCGGTGATGTACGGGATCACCCCCAGGGCGAAAATCGAGAAGTTCTCCAGCGCCCCGCCCACCAGCAGGTTCAGAAAGCCGAAGGCGGTGCCCGCGGCCGCCTGCTCGAACTGGGTCCGCACCGCTTCCACGTTGACCCCGGGTACGGGCAGGTGAGCACCGAGGCGGAACAGGGCGAGCATGCCCGCGGTGAACAGCAGCCGGCGCCGCCACTCCGCGATCCGGAACGGGTTGGCGATGCCGCCGATCAAGGAATCACCTCCGCCCGGCCGCCCGCGGCCTCGATGGCCTCCCGCGCGGAAGCGCTGAAGGCGTGGGCCTTCACCGTCAGGGGGTGCGGGAGACGACCCGGGCCCAGGACCTTGATCCGGCCGCGGCGGTGAACGACCCCCGCCTGGCGCAGGGTCTCTGGCGTCACCTCCGTTCCAGGCTCGAACCGGGCCAGGCTGGCCAGCTTCACTTCAACGAACCCGGGACGCGGCCGGCCCCCCGTGTGGGAGCTCCCGTAAGCCCTCACCCCTCGCTGGAAGGGCAGGCGCTTGCCGAGGGGGGTCTGCCCGCCCTCGAAGCCCGGGCGGGGCCCCTTCCCGCTGCGCGCCTTCTGACCCTTGATCCCACGGCCCGCGTACGTGCCCTTGCCCGAGCCCAGCCCGCGGCCCACCCGCTTGCGCCGTCGGCGGGCCCCTGCGGGCGGCTTCAGCTCACCGATCCGAAGCGCCATCTCCGCTCCTCCCGTTGTCCGCTCCCCCTACGCCCGCGGGATCCTCTCCTGAGCCCAGCGGCTCTACCGATACCAGGTGCCGGATCCGGCGGAGCAGGCCCTCCAGCTCGGGACCTGCGGGGCGTACCACCGACTGGCCCACCTTCCGGAGCCCCAGGGTGGCCGCACACGCCCGGTGCACCGGCTTGGTGCCGATCAGCGAACGACGCAGGGTGATCCGGACCATGAAAGCTGCCTCCGTCAGCCCGCGGCGCGCCGGCCCACCAGCTCCGGCACGCTCTTCCCCCGCAACCGGGCCACCTCCTCGGGCGTCTGCAGCTCCAGCAGGCCCTGCAGGGTGGCGCGGGTCATGTTGATGGGGTTGCTGCTGCCCAGAGACTTGGTCAGCACGTCGCGGATGCCCGCGGCCTCCACCACAGCCCGTACCGGGCCTCCCGCGATCACGCCGGTCCCCTCGCTGGCCGGCTTCAACAGCACCCGGGCGGCACCGAAGTGCCCGATGACCTCGTGGGGGATGGTGGTACCCCGCCGGGGAATCCTCCAGAGGTTCTTCTTAGCGTCCTCCACCGCCTTCCGGATGGCGTCAGGCACCTCCGCGGCCTTTCCGAGACCCACGCCCACGGTGCCCTGCTCGTCGCCCACCACCACGAGGGCCCTGAAGTTGAAGCGCTTGGCACCCTTGGTGACCTTCGCCACCCGGTTGATGGACACCGTCTTCTCGAACGTCAGGTTCACCTCTGTCGGGTTCACGCGTTCAGCCATCCGCGTCTCCTCTCAGAACTCCAGGCCGCCCTCCCGGGCCCCCTCCGCGAGGGCTTTGACCCGGCCGTGGTAAGTGTACCCGCCCCGGTCGAACACCACGCGCACGATGCCCTTCTCCCGCGCCCGCTCCGCCAGGACCTGGCCCACCACCCGGCCCTGCTCCACCCGCTTCAGGCCGTTCAGCCGGGCGGCGATCTCCGGCTCCCGGGTACTGGCGGCTACCAGGGTGTGGCCCCGCGTGTCGTCGATGATCTGGGCGTAGATGTGCTTCAGACTCCGGAACACGCTCAGCCGGGGCCGGTCCGGAGTACCTACCACCCGCTGGCGGATCCGGCGGTGCCGGATCTTCCGTCGCTCCTCACGGCTGGTTCGCAACAGCATACGGTCCTCCCGGGCCTACTTCTTGCCCGCCGCCCGGCCGGCCTTGCCCGGCCGCAGGCGCACCACCTCGTGGGCGTATCGGATCCCCTTCCCCTTGTACGGGTCCGGTGGCCGGACCGCCCGGATCTTTGCGGCCACCTGGCCCACCAGCTCCTTGTCCGCACCCCGCACCACCACCCGGGTGGGCTGCGGGACGTCGAAGGTGATGCCAGGGGGAGGCTCCAGCTCCACGGGGTGGGTGTAGCCCACCTGCAGCACGAGCCGGTCGCCCTGCTTGGAGGCCCGGTACCCGGTGCCGTGGATCTCCAGCTCCACCGCGTACCCCTCGCTCACGCCCCGGACCATGTTGTTCAGCAGGGCCCGGGTCAAACCATGAAGGGCGCGGTGGTGCCGGAGATCCGTGGGCCTGCGCACCACCAGCTTCCCGTCCTGCAGCTCGATCCGCAGGTCGGGGTGGAAGGTGCGCTCCAGCTCACCCTTGGGTCCCTTCACCCGGACCCGGGAGCCGTCCACCTGCACGTCCACGCCCGGCGGCACGGGCACGGGCATCCGACCGATCCGGCTCATGGTCTCGCTCCCTCCGGGCTCCTTGGCGTCACCACACGTAGCACAGGACCTCGCCGCCCACGCCCAGACGCCGCGCCTGGCGGTCTGTAACGATTCCCCGGGACGTGGACAGGATCGCTACGCCCAGACCTCCCCGGACCCTGGGGATCTCCTGTCGCCGCACGTACACCCGCAGGCCGGGCTTGCTGACCCTCCGGATGCCCCGGAGCACCCGCTCCCGCTTGGGGCCGTACTTCAGGGTGATCCTCAGGGTCCCCTGGGGGCCGTCGTGTACCCAGGTCCAGTCCTGGATGAAGCCCTCTTCCTTCAGAATCCGGGCGATCTCTGCCTTCAGCTTGGAGGCGGGGACGCGGACCTCGTCGTGGCCCGCCGCGTTGGCGTTCCGGATCCGGGTGAGCATGTCCGCGATGGGGTCCGTGACGGTACCCATGCCCTCCTCCTACCAGCTGGCCTTGGTCATCCCGGGGATCTCCCCCCGGTACGCCAGCTCCCGCAGGCAGATCCGGCACAGCCGGAACCGGCGGAACACCGCCCGCGGCCGACCGCAACGCTCGCAGCGGGTGTACGCCCGCACGCGGAACTTCGGCGGCCGCTTCCACTTCTCCAGTAACGCCTTCTTGGCCATCGTCCCTCCCTGTTCGGCTTCTAGGCCGCCGCGGACTCGCGCTCCCGGAACGGCATGCCCAGCAGGCGCAGCAGCTCCCGCGCCTCCTCGTCCGTCCGGGCCGTGGTCACGATAGCGATGTCCATGCCGCGGATTCGGTCCACCTTGTCGTACTCGATCTCCGGGAACACCAGCTGCTCCCGCAGCCCGATGTTCAGGTTCCCGCGCCCGTCCAGCTGGCGCTCCGAGATCCCCCGGAAGTCCTTGATCCGGGGCAGGGCCACGTGGATCAGCTTGTCCAGGAACTCGTACATCCGCCGGCCCCGCAGGGTCACGTACACCCCGATGGGCGCGCCCTTGCGGAGCTTGAAGGCCGCGATGGACTTTCTGGCCCGCGCCACCACCGGCCGCTGGCCCGTGATGGCCTGCAGGTCCTCCACCGCCCGGTCCACCTGCCGCGGGTCCTGGGCGCCCGCGCCCACCCGCATGTTCACCACCACCTTCACCAGCTTGGGCACCTGCATGGGGTTGCGGTACCCGAACCGCTCCCGCAGGGCCGGGACCACCTCACGTTCGTACTTCTCCTTCAGGCGTGGCACCATGGGCGCTCCCTCACTTGTCCACGAGCTCGCCTGACCGCTTGGCGTAGCGGACCCGGCGTCCGTCGCCCAGGACCCGGATCCCCACCCGGGTCCGGTCCTTGGTCTCGGGGTCCACCAGCATCACCTTGGAGGCGTGGATGGGTGCCTCCCGCTGGACGATGCCGCCCTGGGGGTTCTTGGGGGAGGGCTTGGTGTGGCGCTTGACCACGTTCACACCCTCCACCACCACGCGTCCCGTCTTGGGCAGCACCCGCAGGACCTTGCCCCGCTTGCCCCGGTACTTCCCCGAGATGACCACCACCAGGTCTCCTTTTTTCACGTGCATGTGCACCCGCTGCGCGCCCACGACCGGCACCGGCCTCACCTCCTCACAGGACCTCCGGGGCCAGGGAGACGATCTTCATGAACTGCCGTTCCCGCAGCTCCCGGGCCACGGGGCCGAAGATGCGGGTGCCTCGGGGGTTCATCTGCTCGTTGATCAGCACCGCGGCGTTGTCGTCGAACCGGATGTACGACCCGTCCGCGCGGCGGATCTCCTTCCGGGTTCGCACCACCACCGCCTTCACCACCTCGCCCTTCTTCACGGGGCTGTTGGGGATAGCCTGCTTCACCGTGGCCACCACCACGTCGCCGACCCGGGCGTAGCGGCGCTTGCTCCCTCCCAGCACCCGGATCACCAGGATCTCCCGGGCGCCCGTGTTGTCCGCCACCTTGAGCCGTGACTCCTGCTGCAGCATGGCCTAGCCCTCCACGGGGGTCTCTCCGACGCCCCGTTCCAGGATCTCCACCACCCGCCACCGCTTCTCCCGCGACAGGGGCCGCGTCTCCATGATCCGCACCCGGTCGCCCACCCGGCACTCGTTGCGCTCGTCGTGGGCCTTGTACTTCTTGTGCCGCCGCACCGGCTTCTTGTACAGCGGGTGCCGGAAGGTGGACTCCACCCGGACCACCACCGTCTTGTCCATCCGGTCGCTGACCACGACCCCCACCAGCTCCTTCCGCTTCGGCGCCCGGTCCGCCATGCGGCCCTCCCTCACACCCGGATCCCGCGTTCTGCCAGGACGGTCTTCACCCGGGCGATGGCCCGGCGAACCTCCCGCAACCGGGAGGGGTTCTGGGCCTTGCCCGCGGCGATCTGCATGCGCAGCTGGAACGCCTCCTGCTGCAGCTCGTCCAGCCGCCGCCGCAGCTCCTCGGGCGTCAGTTCGCGGAGCGCTCGGGCTTTGACCACGTCCGTCCTCCTAACCCACGGACCCCGGAAGCTCTTCCCGCTTGACAAACTGGGTGCGGACCGGCAGCTTGTGGCTGGCCAGGGTCATGGCCTCCCGAGCCACCGCCTCGCTGACCCCCGCCAGCTCGAACAGCACCCGTCCGGGGCGGACCACCGCCACCCAGTACTCGGGGTTGCCCTTGCCGCTGCCCATCCGGGTCTCCGCGGGTTTCTTGGTCACGGGCTTGTCCGGGAAGATGCGGATCCACAGCTTGCCTCCCCGCTTGATGTAGCGGGTGATGGTGCGCCGCGCGGCCTCGATCTGAGCCGCGGTGACCCACGCGGGGCTGGTGGCCCGAAGCCCGTACTCTCCGAAGGCCAGGGTGGACCCCGCGTAACTCAGCCCCTTCATCCGACCCCGCTGCTGCTTGCGGTACTTCACGCGCTTGGGCATCAGCATGGCGCCTGCCTCCTGTCACCGGGCCCGCACCACGGGGCGCGCCTCACGCTTCTCGGGGAACACGTCGCCCCGGTAGATCCACACCTTGACGCCGATGCGGCCGTAGGTGGTGAGCGCCTCCGCGACCCCGAAGTCGATGTCCGCCCGCAGGGTGTGCAGGGGGACGCGGCCCTCCCGGTACCACTCGTAGCGGGCGATCTCCGCCCCCGCCAGCCGTCCTGAGCAGGAGATGCGGATCCCCTTGGCCCCGGCCCGCAGGGTCCGCTGGACCGCCTGCTTCATGGCCCGCCGGTGGGCCACCCGGCGCTCCAGCTGCTGCGCCACGTTCTCCGCCACCAGCTGGGCCTCCAGGTCCGGGCGTCGGATCTCCTGCACGTTCAGCTGGACCTCCTTGCCCGTCAGCTCCGCCAGCTCCTTCCGGAGGGCGTCGATCCCGGTGCCTCCCCGGCCGATGATGATGCCCGGCCGGGCGGCATGGACGGTGATCTTGACCACCTTGGACTGCCGCTCGATCTCGATCCGCGGGATCCCGGCCCGGTACAGCTTCTCCTTGATGTACCTCCGGATCCGCAGGTCCTCGTGCAGGTAGTCCGCGAAGTGCTTGTCGCTGTACCACCGGGACTCCCAGTCCCGGATGATCCCGATCCGCAGCCCCACGGGGTGGACCTTCTGTCCCACGCAGCACCTCCCTACTCGCGCTCCGCCACCACCACGGTCACGTGGCAGTTGCGCCGGGTCATGACGTCCGCCCGGCCCCGCGCGCGGGGGACCAAGCGCTTCCACATGGCCCCTCCGGGACCCCGGTCCACCGCGATGCGGGCCACCACGAGGCTGGAGCGGTCCAGCTCCAGGTTGTGCTCCGCGTTGGCCACCGCGGACCGGACCACCTTCTCCACCACCCGGGCCGCGCGGTGGGGCATGGCCCGCAGCAGGGCCAGGGCCTCGTCCACGGACCGCCCCCGGACCACGTCCGCCACCCGCCGCACCTTCCACGGCGACATCCGAATGTACCGGGCCACCGCCCGCGCCTCCATACTCCGTCCTCCCTAACCCTTCACGCTGGTGGTCCGCTCGGACGAGCCCCCGTGGCCCCGGAAGGTCCGGGTCGGCACGAACTCCCCCAGCTTGTGGCCCACCATGGACTCCGTGATGTACACGGGCACGTGCTTGCGCCCGTCGTACACCGCGATGGTGTGGCCCACAAACTCGGGCAGAATGGTGGACCGCCGGGACCACGTCCGGATCACCCGCTTCTCCCGGCGCTGGTTCAGCTCCCGGATCTTCCGCAGCAGCGGTTCGTCCACGAACGGACCCTTCTTCTTCGAACGCCCCATACCGCGCCTCACTTCCGCCGCTTGATGATGTCCTTGTCGGACCGCTTCCTCGGCTTGCGGGTCTTCTTGCCCAGGGTGGGTTTGCCCCAGGGAGAGACGGGGCTGGGCATGCCGATGGGCGAACGACCCTCGCCGCCCCCGTGGGGGTGACTGCGGGGGTCCTGGGCCACACCCCGGACCGTGGGCCGGATCCCCAGCCACCGCTTGCGGCCCGCCTTCCCGAGCTTGATGGCCTCGTGCTCCACGTTGCCCACCTGGCCCACGGTGGCCTTGCACCTCAGGTGGACGCGCCGCACCTCGCCCGAGGGCAGCCGCAGCTGGGCGTACTCCCCCTCCTTGGCCATGATCTGGGCCGCGGTCCCCGCAGCCCGGACCAGCTGGCCGCCGTGGCCGGGCTGCAGCTCCACGTTGTGCACCAGGGTCCCCACGGGGATCTTCTCCAGCGGCAAGGCGTTGCCCGGCTTGATCTCCGCTTCGGCCCCGGAGGTCACCACGTCTCCCACCTGCAGACCGACAGGCGCCAGGATGTACCGTTTCTCGCCGTCCGCGTAGTGCAGGAGGGCGATGCGGGCGGACCGGTTGGGGTCGTACTCGATGGCCGCCACCCGTGCGGGCACGCCGTCC
>JBKBVM010000159.1:0-4114 GCA_046289555.1 bacterium | reverse complement strand
ACCCCGCCCATGCTCCCGGAGGTGTCCAGGACCAGCACCAGCGCCATGCTGGGCAGGGCCACGCGGTGCTGCACCTCCATGGAGACTGGGAGCGCCTCTTCCAGGGGCGTGCGGGCGTAGCCGCCCACACCAAAGCTGTGGGGACCTCCCACCACCACCAGCCCTCCCCCGAGGTCCCGTACGTAGTCCCGCAGCGCCTGCATCTGCGGCCGCGCGAGCCCCAACGCCGGGACGTCCTCCAGCACCACCGCCTCGTACCGCGCCAGGCCCGCTGCGGTGCCCGGCAGTTGATGTGCCGCCACGCGGTGCACCACGAACCCCTGGGCCCGCAGCACGTCCGCCACCCGACCCGTTCCTTCGGGACCTTCGGTTCCCGCGTACAGGACCTCCGGAGGGCCCAGGACGGGCACCACCGCCCGTCCCACGTTGTTGTCCGGGACCCCGTCCCGTGCCGGGCGGGCGCGTACCTGCAGGTCGAGCCACCCTGCGCGGGCGGCCACCACGGACAGCCCCACCAGGGTCCTGCCGGCGCGGGCCTGCACCGTCCGACGCTGGATCAGGGCTCCGTTCACCCACAGCTCCAGCGGCACCGGTTGCGGGACGGTAGAACGCAACCGGACCCACACCCGCACGCGCTCCCCCACCGCGGCGCCTGCGGGCGCCCAGAGATCCTCCACCACCACCTCCGGAGAGGCCGGGCGCAGCAGGGGAACTACGTGGACCTCCAAACCCGCGGCGCTGGCCTCCCGCGCGGCCTCCACCGCCTGGCCCGCGTGGTCGGCGCCGTCGCTGAGCACCACCACGCGCCGGACGCCTTCCCCCTGCAGCAGCGACGCGCTCAGGCGGATGGCGGCGCCGATGTCGGTGTCGTACGGCCTCGGCCTCTGGGTGGGCCGCAGCTCCACAGCCTCCGACGGCGCCCGCTCCGCCACCGCGGCTCCGCCAAAGGTCACCAACCCCACCCGGTCCTGGGGACGGCGGTGCCGCAGGGCCTCGCGTACGAACTGCTCCGCCCACCGGGCTTGGTCCGGCAGAACGCTGTCGGACCGGTCTAGGGCGAACACCACCTGCACCGGCGCCCCGCGCTCGAGCACCTGCATGCCGGCCAGGGCTAGCACTGCCAGGCCCAGGCTGGCCACCCGCAGCACCGCCAGGTGGCGGCCGCGCCCGATCCCGCGTCGCCACACCCACGGCAGCAACACCAGCAGCATCAGGGCCCACGGCCACGAGAACCGCATCAGGTCCTCCCGACCCGCGCCTGACCGGAGAACAGCCACCACTCCGCCACCAGCAGGGCCACGAAAAGCCCCACCAACCACCGCCCCGAGTCCACCGGCACCGTCTGCGCGGGGACCGCCGGGGCCGAAGACGCCACCGTGGCGGACTCCACCTGCGGGTGTACGGCCCACACCCTGCGGGAGGTACCCGCTTCCAGCACGTACACGCCCGCCCGGTCGAAAGCCGGGAGGACGAACCGGCCTGCCGCGGCGCGCAGGCGCACCGACCCCTCAGGGCCGTGCAGCACCGCCTCCTGCAACCCTCCGGCGGGCACGGACACCGCACTGCCCGCCTCTACCTGGGAGCTCGTGGGGCCCAAAAGCCAGTCCACGGCGTTGGCCATCAGGATGGGGAAATCCGGCCGCAACACAAGATCGGAGTCCGAAGGCGAAAACGGGAGCAGGACGGCACGGAGCCCGTCCGCCTCGTAGGCCCACAGCAACGGAGCCTCGCCTTCTGCCAGCACCTCCCCCGCGTGGGGCTGCACGGGCCACGCCCGGGCCACGCGGGCTCCCGTCAGGTCCACGAACCGCAGCAGCGGGTGGGTCCGCGACTGGAAGCGCACCACGTCCTCGCGCACCGTCCCCGCCGCGCGCACCGGCAGGTTCGTCGGCACGCTCGCTACCAGCAGGTAGTTGCCGGGCGGAAGCGCCGCCTGCACGCGGTGAACGACCACCACGTCAAACCGTCCCCACACCCGCGGGTCCGGGGTCTCTTGGCGGTCCGGTTCTCCCGCCACGGCCCGCAGGCCAGCCTCCAGGAAAGGGTCGGGCGGGCCCACCCGCAGCACCCGCGGCCGCGGGAGCCGGGTGCCCAGCGCCACGAACCGGTCGGTGGCCGGAAGCGCGTCGTGCGGGGCGATCCTGGCCTCCACCCACAGGCCCGCGGGTACTGTGGCGGCCACACGGGTCTGCTGTCCGGGCGGGACCCGCGCGCCGAGGCGGGCTGCCGGCCGGTCGTCCACCAGCACCACCACCGGAACCCACCGCACCACAGAGGTCCCGTTGCGCACAGTGACCGTCACCCGCATGCGGTCGCCCGGAAGGGGGCTTGCCACCACGCCGGTGACGGCCACGTCCTCCAGGGGGCCCCCGAAGACCGAGGACTGCGCGCCGGATGCCGGCCGGTCGGAGAACACGTACACAGCAGCGGACGGGCTCATGGACCTGGCCACCGCCACCGCCGCCTCCAAGTCCGAGGGCCCGTCCGTCGGGCGCAGCGCCCGCACCGCCACCACCGCGTCGGACCGGACCGTCGTGAGGGGCTGGACCACCCTAGGGGACCGCGCCGCAGCCACCACCCCCACCCGGACCGCGCGGAGCCCGTCCAAAAGCTTCAGCGCGGCCCCACGGGCAGCCTCGAACCGGCTGGGCCGCACGTCGGTGGCCTGCATCCTCAACCCCACGTCCAGCACCACCACCACGTCCACAGCGCCTGCGGTGGAGCGCTGCGGCCGCGCGAGGCTCAGCGCGGCAGCGGCCACAGCGAGCACCTGCACCAGCAGCAGGACGTTGCGCTCGAACCGGCGCAGGGGGCGCCGGCGTACCTCCTCGCGCAGGCTCCGCCGCCACAGCACCAGGCTGGGGACCACCACCGACACCCGTCGGGGCCGCAGCCAGTACAGGAGAACCACCAGGGGGATGGCGGCCAGCCACCACAGTCCCGAGGGGCTCAGGAAAGACATCTCGACCGCTCGACTACGTCACCAACCCCGCCCGCCGCAGGTACCGCAGCACCAGATCCTCCACCGGCAGCTCCGTGGTGGCCCGCACGTACGCCATGCCGTGACGGGCGCAGAACGCCCGCACCGATTCCAGGAACGCGTCCCGCTGGGCGACAAACTCGCCCACCATCCGGGTGTCCACGGTCACCTCCAGGGACTCCCCGGTCTCCGCGTCCACCACCCGCAGCTCCCCGGCGACCGGAGGAGCTAGGTCCTCCTCCGCCAGCAGGTGGACCACGAACACCTCCAGGCCCGCGTGGCGCAGCCGAAGCAGAAAAGCCTGGAACCCCCGAGGGTCCAGGAGATCGCCCACGGCCACCACCAGGCCCCGGCGACGGGGCGCGAACCGCTTCGCGGCCTCCTCCAGCTCCGTGGGCCCGTAGGCCTGCTCGGCCTCCAGGAAGCGGAAGAGGTGGTGCGCGTGGGCCCTGCCGCGCCGGGGCGGGAGAGCCCGCACGGCGTTCCCGTGCAGCGCGGCGGCGCCGACCCGGTCCCCGTTAGCCAGCGCCACGTAGCCGAGCGCCGCCGCCAGACGCTTGGCGTAGTCCAGCTTGGGAGGCCGCCCGAAGCGCATGGACGCGCTGGCGTCCACCAACAGGTGCACGTCCCTGTCCTCTTCCTCCTCGAAGAGCTTGACGAACAGCCGGTCCAGGCGCGCGTAGATGTTCCAGTCCACGTACCGCCAGTCGTCGCCCACCTGGTAGGCGCGGTGATCGGAGAACTCCAGGCCCCGACCGAGGGCCCGGCTGCGACGCTCCCCAACCGGCCCCCGCGTCCTCCGCCGCGCCACGAGGCGGAGGCGTTCGAGCTTTTCGAGGAACGCCGGCTCCAGCAGCACCGAAACCTTAGGTCCCCGCAGACGCCGCGGCGACCTCGGGGACCTCCTCCACCACGTCCCGAACCACCTGGTCGGCCTCCACGCCCTCCGCGTCCGCCTCGAAGTTCAGCAGCAGGCGGTGGCGGAGGGCAGGAAGTGCCACGGCCCTCACGTCCTCCACGCTGGCGTGGGCGCGGCCGTGCACCAGGGCCCTCGCCTTGGCGGCCAGCAGCAGGGCCTGGGCACCCCGGGGGCTCGCGCCGTACCGCACCCACCGACGGGCGGCCCGCGCGGGC
>JBKBVM010000158.1:1798-4121 GCA_046289555.1 bacterium | reverse complement strand
TCACATAGCGGCTGGGCTGGGTCCGGTACCGCGCCGGGTGGCTGTAGAGTTTTGTCGTAGTAAGGGGGAGGGGCGGCGACAGCTGCGTGAGCCCCGAATGCTTCAGGTTCCGCGGTCGCCGGTGGGCCTGGCACGGGCTACCACGGCCTCGCGGCGTGGGATCAGGTGGCGAGCATCGTGCTGACCGTGGTCCCGGAGGTCCTCGCCGGGATCGTGTACAACAACCGGCGGATCGACGACGTGAGCCGTCGGTTCGACGATGTGAACCGCAGGTTCGACGATGTCCACCGCCGGATCGACGACCTGCGGGCCGACATGAACGCCCGGTTTGCCCGGGTGGACGCCCGCTTGAGCGAGCTGCGGGAGGACCTGAGGGAGATCCGCACGCTGCTGCAGGAGGCCCTCCGGGCGCGGGGGCTGAAGCCGGCGCGCAGTTCCCCCTCTCGTTCCCGTAAAAGGAGCCTGAGGTCCGGACCGGCGCACCGCCCGTCGGCGCCGTCCGGACTTTCGTGGCCTGGTCAGGGTGCCTGCTGTGGTTGGAGACGGGACCGAGCCAGGGCTTCAGGCTTCAAAAACCCAGAGCGGTGCACGACCATAACCCGGAAGATGTTGGCGCGGGTATCGGCGGTTCAGAACCGGTGCGGGCCCACAGGCGTGAAGACGAGGACGCCCTTTTGAGCTGCCAGCTGGGCCGCGGCGGGGTGGATGACGAAACCGAAGAGGACCGGCAGGGGACGGGCGGGGAGCACAGGGGAAAGTAGCTGGACTTTCCGGAGCAGAGCTTCTACGTCCCGGCCGTAGATGCGGCTGCGGGCCTCGCCTACGACCACCACCGCCTCCCCGTCACGTGTCCCTTCCCCGTAGAAGTCCACCTCGACCTCCTCTGCGTCCACGGTGAAGAAGCGCCGCTGGAACGAGGGGATGTGGATGCCGTGGTGTTTTTCGAAGTATACGGGGGCCAGCTCCCGGGCGAGCTCCTCCAGGGTGAAGCCTACGGCGTCGGACAGCCTGCCCACCTGGGTGGCGAGTTCCCCCATGCGCTCCTCCAGCCGCGCCTGGGCGTCAGTGAGACGTGCCATGGCCGCCTCCAGTCTGGCGACGCGCTGGTCAGTGCCGGCCTGGGCTTCCGCGAGGCGTGCGAGGGCCTGCTCGAGGCGGGCTCCGCGCTCGTCGGCGCGCTGTTGGGCCTCTGCGAGGCGCGCGTGGGCCTGCTCGAGCCGGGCACTGGCCTCCTCGAGTCTGGCGACACGCTGGTCGGTGCCGGCCTGGGCTTCCGCGAGGCGTGCGAGCGCTTCGGCCAGCGCCCGCAGCTCCTGCTGGGTCTGGCGGTGAGCCTCTGCGAGGGCGCGGAGCTCTCGCTGCGTGGCCCGCTGGGCCTGCACGAGGCTGCGGACCAGAGCCGGGAGCTCGAGGAACTCCTCGCCCAGCAGGCTGGCCCGGAGGGCGTCCTTCCACTGGGGCTGCCGCTCCAGCAGCCGCAGCAGGCTCTGGAAGTCTTTCACGGTGAAGGGCATCTCACCGGCATTGTAGCGTACCGGCGGCCAGGACTGGAGGACATCTGAGGCGGCGGCCGACGGAGCTGTGGTGTGGGGGGGCTCTCCTGCGGTTCGGGGGCTCGCCCGCAAGCGGCAGGGATGGTGGCGTCGATGGATCGAAAGGGCGACGGACGCGAGGTCGCCCTATGTCAGGAGAAGCCAGGGCTTCTGTTTGGGTCCTACTCCGCCCACGGCAATTTTGCGCTAACGTTCGTCTCGTGGGTCAGAGCTGGAGAAATAGGCACGCAGCGACGGCTCGCTCCTTGGATCGGCCATGATCGCCACGACATCCCCCGCCTCGATCCGAGTGTCTGCACGGGGAAAAATCATTTCGCCGTTCCGGCTGATGGAGATGACGAGGGTGTCGCGAGGCAAGTTGGCCTCCCGCAGAGTCCGCCCTGCCAACGGGGATCCGGGGGCGACACGGACCTCGAAGAGCGAGGTATGCGGCGCGAGTGAGGAGATCCGCCGGATGCCGCGGCGTAGCATAGACTTGTACGCGCGGACGATGTCGCGGACGGTGAGTTGGCCCAAAACGCGGCCCCGTTCGACCACGGGGGCCCAGTTCATGCCGCGTTCCGTCAGATACTCTAAGGCGTGGTCCAGCGGGTCATCTGGTGCGAGCACCTCGTCGTCGCGGAGGAGGAGGTCTCCAACGCGCAGCTGCCGACGCTTTTCGGCCGCGGCGCGCTGGATCGCCTCCCGGGTGGCGAGGCCCATGAACTCGCCAAGGTCGTTCACGACGACCAACCCACTCCGGTCCGGGCCCACCAGGGCCTCGGCCTCGG
>JBKBVM010000158.1:0-1788 GCA_046289555.1 bacterium | reverse complement strand
CGGCTTGCACGGTGACCGGAGGTTCCGTCATGGCGTCGCGCACGAGGAGGGTCGAGAGCATGGGGAAGCTCAGCCTGACTTTGTGGAACGGGGCACTGGCCCGATCGTGGAGCTGCGAGCGGTAGATGGTGTGGTCGCCGACTAGGGCCGTGGAAATGGCTACGGCTACCATGGCCGGGGCGAGGAGCGAGAGGTTGCCGGTCATCTCGGCCACCATCAGCATCACCGCCAGCGGCGCGTGCGCAATGCCGCCGAAGAGGGCCATCATTCCAATGATGACAAAGGGAGCCGGTTGGGCAGGGGCGTGCGGGAGGAGACCGTGCGTCAGGCGCCAGAACGCTGCTCCGAGCATGCCGCCGATCACCATGCCGGGTCCGAAGATCCCTCCCGAGCCCCCGGAACCGATGGAGAGGGACGTTGCCAGGATCTTTGCGAGGGGCAGCACGAGGAGCACCCAGAGCGGAATTTGGAAGAGCGTGTGGCTCGTCATGGCCAGCTGGACCCATCCGTAGCCCATGTGGAGGACCTGGGGGAGGACGAGTCCGAGCAGTCCGACCGCCAGGCCGCCGAGGGCGGGTTTGAGCCAGTTCGGCAGGGCCAGGCGGTGGAAGACCCCGGTCAGGCCATAGAAGGATCGGGCGTAAGCGATACCGCCGAGGCCGCTGAGGACACCGAGGAGGGCATAGTAAAACAACTGGATGGGGTGACCCAGCGACAGCCCCGGGTGATGACCGAAGATCGGGCCGAACCCAAAATAGGCACCGTACGTGGTGTATCCCACGATCCCGGCAATGAGGGCGGGGATGATCGCCTCGACTTCGAGGTCGTGCAAGTAGAGGATCTCGGCTGCCAGCAGCGCTCCCCCCAGGGGTGCGCGGAAGATCGCCGCGATGCCCGCGCCCATGCCTGCAGCCACGGCCATGCGGCGATCCCTTACGTCGAGCCGCAGCCAGTCGGCCAACAACGAGCCGAATCCCGCTGAGATCTGAGCAGCCGGTCCTTCGCGTCCGCCTGATCCGCCAGACCCGATGGTGATGGCGGACGCGATCAGTTTGATGGGAGGGATGCGCGGCCGAATACGGCCCCCGCGGTGGTGGATCGCCGCAATCGCTGCGTCGGTGCCGTGTCCCTCAGCCTCCGGGGCGAGGGAGGACACGATCAGCCCGGAGAGTAGTCCTCCCAGGGCGGTGACCAAGGGCAGGAGCCACGGGCGTGCCATGGGAAGAACCCGGGAGGTTCCCTCGCCGAGCGGACCCGGCGGAAGGTAGCCCACCATACGGCCCAAGAACCCCGC
This sequence comes from bacterium, assembly GCA_046289555.1. Classification (GTDB taxonomy): domain Bacteria; phylum Sysuimicrobiota; class Sysuimicrobiia; order Sysuimicrobiales; family Sysuimicrobiaceae; genus Tepidifontimicrobium. Next base: position 494 of record JBKBVM010000158.1, on the reverse strand, counting down.
GGTCGCTACCTGGATGGCCAGGTAGAAGGCGATGGCACCGATCCCTGCGACGAGGCCGATGGCGGTGCTGAGCAACAACCACTTCGCGAGGTTACGTGCGCTCTCGAAGCCGGTGCCGGTAGGGAGGCTCGCGCGTAGCCATTCGAGGCGGTGACGACCTCCGGGAGCTTGTTCCTCTGTACGGGTGTGCTGAGGCTCTTGGTGCGGGCCTTTGAAGGACTTCATCACGGCCGGTAGCTTATAACTGAGGAAGGGGGGCGTCAATTCCCCGACATCCTTCGGCTGGGAGGGCGGCCGCGGTGCGCAGGACGGGCAGGTCCCTGGCGACCGTGCGGGTCGCCCTACCCGTCCGGACTCCGGACCAGAAGCGCGACGGAAGGGACAGGGCCCGCCCAGGAGCGCCGCCGGGGTGTGGTAGGCTAGAAAAGGTTACGCGGAGGGGGTCGGTATGGCCAGTCGGGAAGAGATCGTGGAGGTGCTGAAGACCTGCTACG
>JBKBVM010000157.1:0-4122 GCA_046289555.1 bacterium | reverse complement strand
CGCAGCTGCTGCGGGAGCTGGCTGACGAAGTGCGCCAGCTCACGGAAGCCCACCGGAGGGGCGAGGAGCGGCTGGCGCGGCTGGAGGAGGCACAGATCCGGTCGGAGGAGCGGCTGGCGCGGCTGGAGGAGGCTGTCCTCGAGCTGGCCCGCGCTCAGCGGACCATGCAGGAGGACTTCGGGCGGCGGCTGGAGCTGTTCCAGCGGAACCAGGACCGTTTTGCTCAGGTGGTGGGTGCGACCGCGGAGGCGCGGATGGTACCGACGGTCAAGAGGTGGCTGGAGTCGCTCGGGTTGGTGGTGCTGGACCCGATTCTGGCGTGGTCCCTGGACGGCCTGACGGAGTTCGACGGGGTCACGCGGGCGCAGGGCCCTCAGGGTGTGGTGTGGGTGCTGGTGTCCGCCAAGGTGCGGCTGCAGCCTGGAGACGTGTACGACCTGGCCAACACCCTGCGCCGGGTGGAGGTCCGGCGGCGTCTGGAGGAGGAGGGAGTCGGGGCGCCCATCTGGCCTGTGGTGTTCGGCCTTACGGCAGAGCGGAGGGTGGTCCAGGTGGCGAAGGAGCTCGGAGTCGGCCTCCTGCTGGAGGGGCAGGGCCAGGTGGTGCCTCCGCAGCCGCTGGAGACCCAGGCTCCGTGACGCCGCAGCGCTCCCCTGGACCGGGTAAGAACCGGGAGGTACCGTGGACGAGATCGTAGCACGCGTGCTGAACGCGGCCCAGCTGGCCAGGGCCTCTTACGCGGACGTGCGGGTGGTGGAGACGATCCGGCAGGCCATCCTGGTCCGCAACGGTGCGGTTCAGGGCGTCAGCTGGACGGAGGACGCCGGGTTCGGGGTCCGGGTGGTGGCGGACGGGGCGTGGGGGTTCGCCAGCAGCCACCGGCTGGACGTCGAAGAGGCCGAGCGCGTGACGAAACTGGCGGTGGAGATCGCCCGGGCCAGCGGCCTGGCCAAGGGTGAGGACGTGGACCTGGGGGAGCCCGTGGTGCAGCGGGGCTCGTACCGCACGCCGGTCCAGACCGACCCGTTCGAGGTGCCCCTGGAGACCAAACTGGACCTCCTGCTCCGCGCGGACGAGGAGATGCGCCGGGTACGCGGGGTCACCACCACCGAGGCGGAGCTCGTGTTCATCCGGCAACGCAAGACGTTCGCCAGCACCGAGGGGAGCTGGATCACCCAGGAGATCGTGGAGTCGGGGTGCGGGATCCAGGCCACCGCGGTCCGGGACGGCGAGGTCCAGCAGCGGTCTTACCCCAACTCCGTGGGCCGGCACCAGCAGACCCGAGGGTGGGAGTTCGTGACCGAGCAGGACCTGGTGGGCAACGCCGCCCGGATCGCGGAGGAGGCGGTGGCGCTGCTTTCCGCCGACCCGTGCCCGGAGGACGTGACGACCCTCATCCTGGGCGGCAGCCAGGTGGCCCTGCAGATCCACGAGTCCTGTGGGCACGCCATCGAGCTGGACCGGGTGTTCGGGGCCGAAGCGGGCTTCGCGGGGACGTCGTTTTTGACTCCGGACAAGCTGGGGAACTTCCGATACGGGTCGGAGGTGGTGAACATCACCGCGGACGCCACTCTCCCGGGCGGGCTGGGCACGTTCGGGTGGGACGACGAGGGGGTTCCCGCGCAGCGGGTGGACATCGTGCGGGAGGGCGTGTTCGTGGGCTACCTGACAGACCGGGAGACCGCCCGCCGCCTGCTGCGCCTGCTGGGTCCCTCCCCGTACGTCACCGGACGGTCCAACGGCACCGCGCGGGCCTCCGGCTGGAACCGGATCCCCATGATCCGGATGACCAACGTGAACCTGCTGCCGGGGACGTGGAAGCTGCCGGACCTCATCGCGGACACCGACCGGGGCATCTTCATGGACACGAACCGTTCGTGGAGCATCGACGACCGCCGGCTGAACTTCCAGTTCGGGTGCGAGATCGCGTGGGAGATCCGCAGGGGCAGGCTCACCCGCCTGCTCCGCAACCCCATCTACACGGGCATCACGCCGGAGTTCTGGAGGTCCTGCGACGCGGTGTGCGACGCGGACCACTGGGTCCTGTGGGGGACGCCCAACTGCGGGAAGGGGGAGCCCATGCAGGTGGGCCACACCGGGCACGGGGCCGCCCCGGCGCGGTTCCGGAACGTCCGGGTGTTCGGGAAGAAGTAGGGATGCTGGGGGAGGCGAAGGTCCGCCGGTTGCTGCAGGACGCCCTGGCCCGGTCCCGTGCGGACGAGACCGAGCTGGTCCTGCTGTCGTGGGACGGAGCTCTCACCCGATTCGCCAACAACACCATCCACCAGAACGTGGCGGAGCACGACGCCCAGGTGCTGGTGCGCGTGGCCACAGGCAAGCGGGTGGGGTCCGCGGTGACCAACCGCCTGGACGGCGGCGCGCTGGACCGGGCGGTCTCCCAGGCCGTCGCAGCCGCGGCCGCAGCGCCTGAGGTGCCAGACTTCCCGGGGCTGCCGGACCCGCAGCCGGTGGCGGCCGTGCACGCCTTTGACGAGGCGGCGGCCGCCGCCTCGCCGTACTGGCGCGCGCAGCAGGTGGAGGAACTGTTGCGGGCCGCGCGGTCGGAAGGTGCCGTGGCGGCGGGAGCGCTGGCCACCGGCGTCCACGAGGTGGCGGTGGCCAACTCCAAGGGGGTGTTCTGCTACCACGCAGGGACCCGGGTGAACTTCAGCGCCGTGGTGCGCGCAGACGACGGCTCGGGCTACGCGGAGCGGGCTGGGTGGAGGCTGGAGGAGTTCGACGCGGTGGACCTGGGCCGCCAGGCTCTGGACCGGGCCCGGCGCGCCCGGAACCCCAGGGAGCTCCCGCCCGGTACGTACCCGGTGGTGCTGGACCCGTGCGCGGTGCAGGACGTGGTGGGCTGGATGACCTACGCAGGTGCGGGAGCCCTGGCGGTCCAGGAGGGCCGGAGCTGGATGAACGGCCGCATGGGCACGCGTGCCCTGTCGGAGCTGGTGACCGTCTGGGACGACGGCCGGGACCCTGACAGCCTCCCGATGCCCTTTGACTTCGAGGGCGTTCCCAGGCAGCGGGTGGTGATCGTGGAGCGGGGCGTCCCCCGTGGGCCCGTGTACGACACCCAGACCGCAGCTCGGGAAGGGAAGACGTCCACCGGCCACGCCCTTCCCAGGGCCTGGCCTGAGGCCGCGGCCATGGGCCCTGTGCCCGCGCACGTCTTCCTGGCACCCGGGGACGCGTCGCTCGAGGAGCTGGTCCGCGGCCTGGACCGCGGCCTGTACGTCACGCGGTTCTGGTACACGCGCCTGGTGCACCCGGGAGACTGTGTGGTCACGGGGATGACCCGTGACGGGGTGTTCTGGGTGGAGGGGGGCGAGGTCGCCTACCCGGTCCGCAACCTCCGGTTCACGCAAGGGTACGTGCAGGCGCTGGCCTCGGTGGAGCGGGTGGGGTCGGAGACGTACCTGCTGGGCGACCGGTTCGGCGCCTTCCGGGTCCCGGCCGTCCGGATCGGCTCGTTCACCTTCACCGGGGTCACGGAGTTCTGAGGCGGCAACTTTCCCGGTACCATGGACGCCGGGAGGGAGGTGCATGCAGGAGCGGGTCCGCATCCTCATCGCCAAGCCTGGGCTCGACGGGCACGACCGCGGCGCCAAGGTGGTGGCCCGGGCGCTGCGGGACGCCGGTTTCGAAGTGATCTACACGGGGCTGCACCAGACCCCCGAGATGATCGCGACCGCCGCCATCCAGGAGGACGTGGACGCCATCGGCCTGTCGATCCTGTCGGGGGCCCACATGGCCCTGTTCCCCCGTATCCTGGAGCTGCTGCGGCAGCGGGGCGCGGACGACATCGTGGTCTTCGCCGGGGGGATCATCCCGGACGACGACATCCCCGCGCTGAAGGCCATGGGGATCCGGGAGGTCTTCACGCCCGGCACGTCGCTGGCGGAAATCGTGCGGTGGGTGCGGGAGAACGTGAAGCCCCGGGGGGTCCCCGCCTGACCGTCCCTCAGCTGGCGGGGGCCGTCCCCACGGGCCGGGCCGACAGCCAGTCCGCGAAGAACTCCTGGGCGGAAGCCGCGCCCCCGGAGCTCCCCGAGTCCTGTGCCCAAGGACAGGTGCAGTCGCTCCTCCGCCAAGCGGAGGACGGCGCCCGCGTCGAAC
>JBKBVM010000156.1:0-4145 GCA_046289555.1 bacterium | reverse complement strand
TAGGCCGCCGCATCGTGGCCAACATGGTGATGCTGGGGGCCCTGGCGGCCGCTACGGGCATCGTCTCCAAGGAGGCCCTGGTGGAGTCGGTGCGCACCACCGTCCGGCCGCGGACCGTGGAGCTGAACCTCCGGGCGCTGGAGACGGGTTACCAGCACGTGCGGGAGCGGACGGCATGAGCGACCGAGTGCTGATCATCGGAGGCGGCATCGCGGGCATTCAAGCGGCCCTGGACCTGGCGCGGGCGGGCGCCCGGGTCACCCTGGTAGAGCGCGCTCCCACCATCGGGGGCAAGATGTCCGTGCTGGACAAGAACTTCCCCACCCTCGACTGCTCCATCTGCATCGAGGCACCCAAGATGTCGGAGGTCGAGCAGCACCCCAACATCGAGATCCTGGCGCCCGCGGAGGTGGAGCGGGTGGAGGGGCAGGCGGGGGCCTTCCGGGTCACCATCCGCCAGCGGTCCCGGTTCGTCACGGACGAGTGCACCCGGTGTGACCTCTGCACCCAGGCGTGCCCTGTAGTGCTGCCCAACGAGTTCACCGCCTCCATGGAGGTCCGGCGGGCCATCTACACCCCCATCCCGCAGGCGGTGCCCGGTGCCTACCTCGTCGACATCGAGAACTGCCTCAACGACCCGCCCAACTACCTACCCTGTCAGCGCTGCGTGGACGTCTGCGGGCCCAAGTGCATCGACTTCCTGATGCCCCGCACCCGGGAGGTGGTCCGCGAAGTGGCCTCCATCCTGGTGGCCACCGGATACGAGCTCTTCGATCCGACAGTGCTCCGGGCGTACGGCTACGGCACCCACCCCGACGTCCTCACCTCCCTGGAGTTCGAGCGTCTGCTGACCTCGGCAGGGCCTACGGGAGGGCGAGATCGTCAAGCCCTCCAACGGTCAGCCCCCCCGCAACGTCCTGTTCGTGCTGTGCGTGGGCTCCCGGGACCGACGCTTCTACCCCTTCTGTTCTCGGTTCTGCTGTATGTACTCCGTCAAGCACGCCTTCCAGGCCCTGGATCACGGAATCCGGGACGTCACCGTGCTGTACATGGACGTCCGGGCCTACGGGAAGGGCTTCGACGCGTTCCGGGAGCGCGCCCGGCACGAGGGTGCCAGGTTCGTGCGGGGTCGCCCGGCTTCTATCACGCCCGACGGCTCGAGCCTGCGGGTGCGGTACGAGGACACCCTGACCGGCCAGATCCGGGAACAGGACTACGACATGGTGGTGCTGGCCCCAGCGGTGCGTCCTCCGGAGGGACTTGCGGACCTAGCTCGGATCCTGGGCGTGGAGCTGGACCGGGACGGGTTCTTCAAGGTGGTCGAAGGGCGCGGGGGTTCCGTGCACACCACCCGGCCGGGCATCTACGTGGCCGGCTGCGCCGCCGGCCCCAAGGACATCCCAGACAGCGTGGCCGAGGGGGGAGCCGCCGCGGCTGCGGCACTCGTGCACCTCACGGAGCGCACCTGGCCCGAGGAGCCTCGGGTCGAACCCATCGCCGAGGTGGAGAAGCCTCGCGTGGGCGTGTTCGTGTGCCACTGCGGGAGCAACATCGCGGGCGTGGTGGACGTCAAGCAGGTGGTGGAGTTCGCCCGAACCCTCCCCGACGTGGTGTGGGCCCAGGACCAGATGTTCAGCTGCGCAGGGGTCCCCCAGCAGGAGATCGTCCAGGCGATCCGCGAGAAGGGGATCAACCGCGTCGTGGTGGCCGCCTGCTCGCCCAAAACGCACGAGGGGACCTTCCGCGGGGTCCTGGTCCGCGCCGGCCTCAACCCGTACCTGCTGGAGATGGTGAACCTGCGGAACCAGGACTCGTGGGTCCACAAGGACTTCCGACAGGAGGCCACGGAGAAGGCCAAGGACATGGTCCGCATGGGGGTGGAGAAGGCCCGCCGGCTTCAGCCCCTGGAGCCCCGATCCCAGCCCATCGTGCAGCGAGCCCTGGTCGTCGGCGGCGGAATCGCGGGCATGACCGCAGCCGCCAACCTAGCCAGGCAGGGTTTCGAGACCCACCTCGTGGAACGGGAGCCAGAGCTGGGAGGCACCCTGCGACATGTCGACACCCTGTGGCCCTCGGGGATCTCCGCGCGGGAGGTTCTGCGGCGGGCGGAGGAGGAGCTCACGCGGGCGGGTGTCCGGGTCCACCTCGGCACGGAGGTGGAGGTCATCGGGGGCTACGTGGGCAACTTCTCCGCGCGCCTCACGGACGGCGAGGAGCTCACGGTCGGGGCGGTGGTCCTCGCCACGGGCGCACAACCGTACGTCCCCACGGAGTTCGGGTACGGCCAGGATCCCCGGGTCATCACCAACCTGGAGCTGGAGCAGGTCCTCCACCAGGTGGACGCCCAGCGCATCACCTTCCTCTCCTGTGTGGGCTCCCGCCAGGGCCCTGTGGGCTGCTCCCGGTACTGCTGCACCTCCATGATCGGCCAGGCCCTCGCGCTACGCCGGCGCGGCAAGCACGTCCGCGTGGTCTCCAAGGACATCCGGACCTTCGGCCGACAGGCGGAGGAGCTGTACGAGCAGGCCATGCGGGAGGGTGTGGTCTTCCTGCGCTACCCTAGCGACCTCCCCCCGCAGGAGGCGGTCCGCTTCCAGGACGGCGTGGTCACGCTCCGAGACGAGCTGTCCGGGGCCGTCGTCCACCTCCCCACGGACCTTCTGGTCCTGGTGGTCGGCCTCCGGCCACGCCCCGAGCGCCTCACGGACCAGCTGAAGCTGGCCCACAGCGAGGACGGGTTCTTCCTGGAGCTGCACCCCAAGCTGGGGCCCGCGGAGACCGCCGTCCAGGGCGTCTACCTCGCCGGAGCGGCTCAGGCGCCCAGGGACGTCCGCGATACCACCTCCCACGCCCTCGCCGCCGCCGCGAAGGCGAGCGGACTGCTCTCCCGGGATTCGGTGGGGAAGGAACCCCTCACGGCCCTGGTGGACCCGGACAAGTGCATCGGCTGCATGCTCTGTGTTCCGGCCTGTCCGTTCGGAGCCATCGAGATGATCGGAAAGGTCAAGGAAGGGAAGGTCCGGATCATCGAGGCCGCCTGCCAGGGCTGCGGGAACTGCGCGGCCACGTGTAACTACGACGCCATCGAGATGCCCTACTTCACCAAGGAGCAGATCCTGGCCCAGATCGACGCGGCCCTCGCGGAGCGACCGCAGGAGAAGGTCCTGGTGTTCGCGTGTAACTGGTGCTCCTACGCGGGCGCGGACCAGGCGGGAATCGAGAAGCTTCAGTACCCACCTTCCGCCCGCATCCTCCGCACTATGTGCTCCGCCCGGGTGGAGCTCGACTTCGTCCTCCGAGCGTTCGAGAAGGGCGCCGGGGCTGTGCTCATCACCGGCTGCCGGCTCACGGAGCAGGGGTCCGACTGCCACTACAACTACGCCAACCGCCACACCGCCAAGCGGTTCGAGCTGTGGAAGAAGCGGTTGGTTCGCCAGGGCATCGCTCCCGAGCGATTCCAGCTGCAGTGGATCTCTGCGTCCGAGGGCAAGCGGTTCGCCAGCAAGATGGCCGAGATGCACCGGGTGGTGCAGGAGTACTGCCGCAAGCTGCAGGCGGTGTCGCGGGGTGGGTCATGAGCGCCGGGGTCCGGGAGATCACGCTCGACGACGCCGCGGCGGAGCGCCTGTTCCGCGCCACGGGTGGCGCCTTCGCCCCCTGCTTCAGCTGCGGGGTGTGTACGGCGACCTGCCCGTGGGGTCTGGTGGGCGGGGGCCAGCTCCACATCCGGGACGTGGTCCGGGCTGTCCAGCTGGGGCTCGAACCCGATCCTACAGACCTCCTGTGGCGCTGCACCACCTGCGCCGCGTGCCTGGCGGGATGCCCCCGGGGGGTGGATATCGCCGAGGGCATGGTGCGGCTTCGCGCCAACGCCTGGCGGGAGCGGCGTGTGCCCCGTGACCTGCACGGGGTCCTGTGGGCCCTACACTGGGACGGCAATCCCTACCGCCGCCCGCCCAGCCACCGGGCCCATTGGATCAAAGACCTGAGCGTGCGGGAGTTCTCTCCGGACTGCGAGGTCCTCTACTACGTGGGCTGCACCGCCTCCTACGACCGGCGCGTCCAGAAGGTCGCCCGCAGCCTGGTGGAGATCCTCCAGCGCACCAGGGTCTCCTTCGGCATTCTCGGTGAGCGGGAGCGGTGCT
>JBKBVM010000155.1:0-4149 GCA_046289555.1 bacterium | reverse complement strand
ATCGGCCTTGCCCTAAGCGACCCCACGGGGATCGCCACCGAGCCGCTGCCTACCGTACAGCGCCGCGGGGACGACCAGGCTGCCCGGGAGGTGGCAGAGGTGGTGCGGCGACACGGGGCCCGGACGGTTGTGGTGGGACTGCCCGTGCGTCTGGACGGGACCGAGGGGCCACAGGCGCAAGCCGCCCGCCGCTTCGCGCGTCGACTGGAGCAGTACACCGGGGTTCCCGTCCGGCTGTGGGATGAGCGCCTGACCTCCGTGCAGGCGGAACGCCTGCTGGTGGGCGGAGGTGTCCGGAGGGCCCAGCGCAAGTTGCTGCGGGACCAGCTGTCCGCGGCCCTCCTCCTGCGGAGCTTCCTGGAAGCCCAGCCGGACCCGTAGCACGCCGGGACAGGCGCCGAGGACGAGACGGATCGCCGGCCGGGGAGGTACCATAGCGGTGAGCAACGGTCCGGGGTGCCGCGCGCCGTGCGCTGCGGCCGCGACGGGTGGCCCTCCTGCTGTTGCCAAACCCTGCGGAGGTGCGGACGTGGGCCGGCCGGACGGCACGGAACTGGACGTGATCACGGTTAGCGACGAGGAGGGCCACCAGCACGAGTTCACGGTGCTGGAGTACGTGGAGGTGGACGACCACCGGTACGTGGTAGTCGTCCCCACGGATGCCCCCGAGGACGAGGCTGCGGTGATCCTGCGGGTGGAGGGCGACACCCTGGTCAGCGTGGACGACGAGGCGGAGTTTGACCGGGTGGTGGCCGCCCTCGAGAGCGAGCGCGAGGACCTCGAGGTCGAGGTGGAGGAGGAGGATTCCCAGTAGGCCGTCCCATCCGGTGGAAGGCAGGCCTGCTGGTGGTCGCAGCGGCCACCAGCGCCGCGGCGCTGGTCGCCTGGTCCGGGGCGCCACCTGGGAGCGGCCAGCCGGTGGTGGTGGTCATCCCGGCCGGGGCCGACGCGGGCCAGGTGGCGGACCTGCTGCACCGACACGGGGTCGTGCGAAGCCCCCTGCTCTTCCGGCTCTGGGCCCGGTGGCGAGGGCTGGAAGGACGCATCCAGGCGGGTGAGTACCGGTTTTCGCCTGCCGAGGGAGTCCACGAGATCCTGCGGCGCCTAACCGCAGGCGACGTGGTCCGCTACCGCCTGGTATTCCCCGAGGGGCTGACGGCGGAGGATGTGGCGCGACGCCTGGAGGAGCAGGGGGTGGTGGGCGCGGAGGCCTTCCTGGAGGAGGTAGGCCGGGCGGACCGGTACTGGATCCCACAGATGGAGGGCAACACCAGCGGCCGCCTCGAGGGCTACCTGTTCCCGGACACCTACGAGTTCCCGCGGGGACTGCCCGCGGACCGCGTGGTGGCTACCATGGTGGCGCGCTTTCGAGAGGCTACGGCGGAGCTGTGGTCCTCCCCGAGGCCCCTCGGGCTGTCGCCCTACGAGGTGGTGACGGTGGCTTCCTTGATAGAGCGGGAGGCGCGCCAGGACGCCGAGCGTCCGCGGATCGCCGGCGTGCTGTACAACCGGCTGCGCCGGGGGATGCCGCTGCAGGTGGACGCTACGGTGCTGTACGCGCTCCGCGAGCACAAGGAGCGGGTCCTGTACCGGGACCTGGAGGTGGACTCTCCGTACAACACCTACCGTAGGACGGGGCTTCCCCCCGGACCCATCGCCAACCCGGGCCTGGAAAGCCTGCGGGCCGCCTTGCATCCGGAGACCCACGAGTACCTGTACTACGTGGCCCGCCCCGACGGGACGCACGTGTTCAGCCGCACCCTGGCGGAGCACGAGCGCGCCCGACGGGCGGTGCAGCGCTAGGCGTGTCCACCGGGGGCGTGCGACCGGGCCGCGGCTGGGCTCCACGGTTGGCGGTACGTCGGGTCAGTGACATCCCCCTGGACCTCCTCGTGGGGGCCGGAATCCGGGCGGTCCTGTTCGACCTGGACAACACCCTGGTGCCCTACGGTTCCCAGGAGATCCCGCACGACCTGTCCCGGTGGCTGGAGTCGTTCCGGGCCCGCGGCCTGAGGGCTGCTGTGGTGTCCAACGCGTGGCCGTGGAGGGCCCGGCGCGTGGCGGAGCGCCTGGGGTGGCCCGCAGTCGCCGGCTGGCCGAAGCCCAGCTTGAGCAGGCTCCGGAAGGCCATGGCGCTGCTGGGCTCCACGCCCGCCACCACGGCCCTGGTGGGGGACCAGCTGTTCACGGACATCTGGCCCGCCAACCGGCTGGGGCTGTTCACCGTGCTGGTGGAGCCCCTGGTGCCGAGGGAGTTCGTGACGACACGTCTGGCGCGCTGGCTGGAGCGGCTGGCCGGGCGGCGGCAGCTGGAGGAGCGGGCGTCGGGCAGGAGTCGGGGCGACCGCGGTTGAACCCAACCCCAAGGGTCCGCGGTGCGCGCGTGGGAGGGCGGATGTCGCTGCGGGACGTGCTGAAGGAAATCCTGTCCAGCGTGGAGGGCGCGCTCGGGGTCGCGGTGGTGCGCCTGGACGGCGAGGTGGTGGATTCCCACACCCTGGACGGGGGCCTTCGCATCGAGAAGGTGGCGCCGGACCTGGGAATCCTGGCGAAGGTGTCCGCGTACGCGGCGCGCAAGCTGAGCGCGGGGCCTGTGGACTACTCCGTGGTGTCCGCGGAGAAGTACGTGCTGCTTCTGTCCGCGGTGGAGGTGGACTACGCTCTGGTGATCGCCCTCCGGCAGGGTGGCAACCTGGGCAAGGCCCGCCTCCAGATGAAGAAGAACCTGGACCGGGTGGCCGCCCAGCTGCGCAGTCTGGTCCCGTGAGGTCCGGCGCCATCCGCCTCCACCGCCGGGCGGCGGCTGCGATCCTGTGCGCCAGCCTGCTGGCCCTGGCTTCCCCAGCCTCTGCCGCGCAGGGGCCGGCGGCCCGGGGACAGGCCCTGTACCGACAAGGCCGCTACCGGGAAGCCGCCGGAGTCCTGCGCGAAGCGCTCCAGGCTCGACCCGGGGACCGGACGGTCTGGCTGTGGTACGGGGCCGCCCTGTTGCTCTCGGGCCAGCCCGGCCAGGCCCTGGAAGCCCTCCGCCGCGCCACAGGCCCCCCCGCGGAGGGTTACGCGTGGCTGTGGAGGGGGGCGGCCTACGAGCAGCTGGGAATGACCTCGCAGGCGCGCAACGCGTATCGGCTCGCGCTCGGGCACGGCGGGGAAGCGGGGTACTGGGCGGCCCGGCGGCTTCGGGCCCTGCAGGCGGAACGGGAAACCCAGGGCGGGCTGGACCCTCTGGAGCCGGCCACCTACGCCCGGCTGGCCCTGCGCCACAACCCGGGTCTTGCGCCTTCTGAAGCCTGGCGTATCGCCAGGGCGCTCCTGGACTTTGGGCGGCGGTTCGACGTGGACCCCCGACTGGTCAGCGCCGTGGTGGTGGTGGAGTCAGGGTTCAACCCCAGGGCCATTTCGCCCGCGGGCGCCCTCGGACTCGGGCAGCTGATGCCTGAGGTGGCGCGTGCGGTGGGCGTGCGAGACCCCTTCTCCATCGAGGAGAACCTGTACGGCACTGTCCGCGTGCTGCGCGGCCACCTGGAGCGGTTCGGTTATTACCGGGTGGACCTGGCCCTGGCCGCTTACAACGCCGGCTCCGGCGCTGTGCGACGCCACGGGGGGGTCCCACCGTTTGCGGAGACCCGCTGGTACGTGTTCCGTGTCAGCAACCTGTACCTCCGCTACCTGGGCCAGTAAACAGCTCCTCCCGGCGAACATCTGGCCCGGAAGTTGCTCCGCGTGACCCCGCACGACGGCACAACCGAAGGGGGGGATCCGAGGATGGCGCGACGCGTGGTGCGGTGCACGGTCCTGGCGCTGGCAGTAGCCGCTCTGGCTGCATGCTCTCGGGGAGGCTCCTCTCCCGTCACGGTGCGGATCGGGGTGGTGCTGCCCCTGTCCAGCGGGGTGGCGGCTGCGGCCAGTAGCGCCCTCCGGGGTGCGCAGATGGCCGCGGACGAGGTGAACGCTGAGCGGGCGGTGCGGCTGGTGCTGGTGAGCCACGACGACGGCGGCTCCCCTCAGAAGGCCATCCAGCTGTTCCAGCGGTTGAGCGCGGACCCTGGTGTGGCGGCGGTGGTGGGAGGGCTCACGGACATGGTGGCGGTGCAACTGTCCAGCCTCGCCTCGGCCACGCAGACCCCTCTGCTGAGCCCGGGCGCCACC
>JBKBVM010000154.1:0-4188 GCA_046289555.1 bacterium | reverse complement strand
TCGTGGGGCGCGTGGGCGTGGCGAAGACCGACCTGGACGGGCAGGGTCTGGTCCTGGTGGCGGGAGAGGACTGGACCGCGGAGTCGGACGAACCGGTGCGGGCGGGCGAGCGCGTGCGGGTGGTGGGCGTCGAAGGGCTGCGGCTGAGGGTCCGCAGGGAGGGATGAAGCCCGCGGAGGCGGCCGCGGGCCGCGAGTGGACCAGTTCCAGCGAAGCCCGGACCCGCGGGCTGGGCGAGGCCCTGGGGAAGGTGCTGCGGCCGGGCGACGTGGTGGCGTTGGTGGGCGAGCTGGGCGCCGGAAAGACCACCTTCGTGCAGGGCGTGGCCCGGGGGCTGGGGGTGTCCGGCTACGTAGCCAGCCCCACCTTTACCCTCGTGCGGGAGTACCGCGGCAGGGTGCACCTGTACCACGTGGACCTGTTCCGGATCGGGCCGGAGGACCTGGACGGTATTGGGTTCGACGAGCTGGTGGACTGCGGGGCCGCGGTGGTGGTGGAGTGGGCGGATCGCGCATCCGACCGCATGCCCGGGGACTGCCTGTGGGTTTCCATCCACGGGACCGGCTTCCAGGTCCGCAATGTTCGCGTGCGGGCTACGGGGAGCTCCAGCTCCCAGCTACTCCGGCTGTGGGAACGGGAGACGGAGGCCGAACGTGCGGGTGTTGGGGGTTGAGACGGCCACCGAGACGGCCAGCGTGGCCCTGGTGGACGGGTCCGGCCTGCTGGCGGAGCGCACCGTGCGTGCGCCCGGAAGGTCTCTGGAGTGGTTGGCCCCCGCCATCTGGGGACTCCTGCAGGACATGGGCTGGGGTCCAGAGGTCGTGGAGGGGGTGGCAGTGTCCGTGGGCCCGGGGTCGTTCACAGGCCTGCGGGTGGGGATCGCCACGGCGGTGGGGTGGGCGCGAGCACGGGACCTGCCCGCCTGCGGGGTTCCGACCCTAGAAGCTCTGGCCGCGGCCGTGGAGGCTCCCACCGTGGGGGTGCTGGTGGACGCCAGGCGCGGCGAGGTGGCGGCAGCGCTGTTCCAGCGGCGCGACGGCGGGCTAGTCCGGCTGGTGGAAGAGCTGTTGGCACCACCGGAGGAGGTACTGGACGCGTTCCGGGCAGCAGGCGACGCCGCGAGAGGCTGCGTGCTGGTCGGCGACGGGCTGGCGCGATGGGCGGGGGTCTTCACGCGGGCGCTGCCGGACAGTCGTGTGGCGGAGGCGGTGTCGTGGACCCCGCGTGCGGCTTCGGTGGCCTGGCTCGGCCGGCAGCGCTTGCTGGAAGGCCGAGCGCAGCCGCTGGTGCACATCCAGCCGTGGTACGGCCGCACGCCTGCGTTCCGGCAGGTGGGTCGAGGATGAAGCTGGTGGCGTCGGTTCAGATCGACCCCATGCGGCTGGAGGACATCCCGCGGGTCCTGGAGATCGAGCGCCAGTGCTTTTCCACCCCGTGGCCCCGGGACGCCTACCGACGGGAGCTGCAGGAGAACCGCAGCGCCTGCTACCTGGTGGCGCGGCAGAACGGAGTGGTGGTGGGGTATGCGGGCATGTGGGTGATCCTGGAGGAGGCCCACGTGACCACCCTCGCGGTGGAGCCGCGCTGCCGGAGGCGGAAGATCGGGGAGCGGTTGCTTGTCGCCCTCATCGAGGAGGCGCGGGCGCGCGGGGCGCGGTGGGTGACCCTGGAGGTCCGGCGGTCCAACCACGCGGCCCAGGCCCTGTACCGCAAGTACGGCTTCCGGGAGGTCCACGTGCGGCCGCGGTACTACAGCGACAACGGCGAGGACGCCCTCATCATGTGGACCGGGAACATCTGGGAGGAGCCCTTCCGATCGCAGTTCGAGGCCCTGAAGGCGGCCCTGCCCAAGTGATCGTGGAGGAAGGCTTGAACAGTCCCCCGGTGTACGAGCAACCGGTGTTGGGCATCGAAACGTCCTGCGACGAGACCGCGGCCGCGGTGGTCCAGGGGACGGAAGTGCATTCCAACGTGGTGGCCTCGCAGGTGGACCTTCACCACCGCTACGGCGGGGTGGTGCCCGAGCTGGCGGCGCGCCGGCACGTGGAGCGCCTGGTGGCGGTGGTGGACGAGGCCCTGGAGCGCGCCCAGGTGGAGGTAGCGGACCTGGGCGGCGTGGCGGTGACGTGCGGGCCGGGTCTGGTGGGCGCACTGGCCGTAGGCGTGGCCTTCGCCAAAGCCCTGAGCCTGGCCGCCGGTAAGCCCCTCGTGGGCGTGAACCACCTGGAAGGGCACATCTACGCCAACGTGCTGGTGCACGGGCCTTTCCCCACGCCCGCCCTGGCCCTGGTGGTGTCCGGCGCGCACACCGACCTGTTGTGGATTCCCGAGTACGGCCGCTACCGCGTGCTCGGACGAACCCGGGACGACGCCGCGGGGGAGGCCTTCGACAAGGCCGCCCGGGCCATGGGCCTGGGCTACCCGGGCGGACCGGAGATCGACCGGCTGAGCCAGGAGGGAGACCCTTCGCGCGTTCCCATGCCGGAGCCGCTGGCGTCGGAGGACGGGTACGACTTCAGCTTCAGCGGGCTGAAGACCGCGGTGCTGCGGGCGCTGCAGCAGAGCCCACCTCCGGAGGTCGCGGACGTGGCCGCGGCGTTCCAGCACGCGGTGGTGTCCCACCTGGTACGCAGGACGGTACGGGCCGCGCGGGACCTGCGGCCGGCCTGCCTGCTCCTGGGCGGGGGGGTGGCGGCCAACCGGGCCCTGCGGGAGCGGCTTTCATGGGAGGCGGACCGCCTGGGGATCCCCCTGTGGTTGCCGCCGCCGTGGCTGTGCACCGACAACGCGGCCATGATCGCGTGCGCGGGCGCGTTCCGGCTGGCCCGCGGCGAGCGGGCCAGCCTAGACCTGGGAGCGTGGGCGGACCTCCCCTGGCAAGACGGTACGGGCGGGCCGCGGTAGCAAGGCCCGTGGGTCCTTCACATCCGCCGCAGCAGCCGGGACGAGTTTCCGAGGATGAACAGGTCCGGCAGGGACTGGGCCGCGGCCGCCAGGGGCGGGGACAGCACGCCTACTGCGGCCAGGGTAAGCCCGGCGACGTTGTAGGCGGCGGTGAACAACAAATTCAGCCACACGGTCCCCATGAACCGCCGCGCCAGGCGGAACAGCTGCGGAACCAGGGACCAGTCCTCCCGCAGCAGCACCACGTGGGCCGCCTCCGCAGCCACCGCGGTCCCCACCGAGCCCATGGCCACCCCTACGTGCGCTTGCGCGAGGGCCGGAGCGTCGTTGACCCCGTCACCCACCATCACCACCACGTGTCCTTTCTTCTGGTAGTGCCGGACCACCTCGATCTTGTCTTCCGGCAGCAGGCGCGCGCGCCAGGCGATGCCGAGCTGTCCGGCGAGCTCCCGCGCGGCGGCCTCGCTGTCCCCCGTGAGGAGTTCCACGCGCTGTACCCCCACGGCCAGCAGCTGCCGCAGGTGCTCTGCCACGCCCGGACGAGGCCGGTCCGCCAGGGCCAGAAGGCCTGCGGCCTGACCGTCCACGGTTACCACCACCACCGTCCTGCCCTGCTGCTCGAGCTGGCCTGCTGGGCCGTCTGGAGCCGGTCCCTGGGGCTTGCCCACCGTGACCTCCCGACCCAAGACGCGGGCCCGCACGCCGACCCCGGGTAGGTTCTCGAACGTTTCCGGAGGGACAACGTCCAGCTGGCGGGCCTGCGCGGCGCGCCGGACGGCCTCCCCGAGGGGATGCTCGGAGTACCACTCCGCGGAGGCCGCCAGGGTGAGGACCTCCTCCGGTCGCCGTCCGTCCAGGGCCACTACGTCCACCACCTCTGGCCGGCCCACGGTGAGGGTGCCGGTTTTGTCCACCAGGACCACGTCCGCCCGTGCCAGCAGCTCCAGGTAACGGCCTCCCTTCACCAGCACGCCCCTGCGGGCCGCGGCCCCCACGCTGGCCAGCACCGCCACGGGGGTGGCAAGCGCGAAGGAGCACGAGCAGGCCACCACCAGCACCGCGGCGGTGGCCAGGGGGTCCTTCCGCAGGAGGAACGTCAGCAGGGCCACCGCTGCCACGACGGGTAGGTACCAGCCGGAGAACCGGTCCGCGGCCAGCTGCACAGGCCCCCGGTCGCGCTCGGCCTCCTGGACCATGCGGACCACGCGGCCGAAGGTGCTCTGCGGCCCGGCCGCGGTGGCACGGACCCGGAGGTAGCCGGCCCGCACCACGGTGGCGGCGAAG
>JBKBVM010000153.1:0-4243 GCA_046289555.1 bacterium | reverse complement strand
CACCTCCCCCACACCGTACCGGTCCACATCCTTCATGGTGAACACCCGCACCCCGCTGGATCGCAGCAGCTCCCGCTCGCCCGGGTCCAGCTGGCGGGTCCCCACCAGGGCGCAGTGCCGCGGGGCCAGTTTCGGACCGAACCCGCCCACCCGCACCAGGGAAGGGAGGCCGAGCCCCACCAGGCAAGCCAGCACCATCCCGTGCACGTTCCCGGAGGGCGAGGTCTCCGGCGTGTTGAAGTCGCCGTGCGCGTCCAGCCACAACAACCCCGTATCCGGGCGGTCGCGAACCACCGCGGCAACACTACCCAGGCTGAGGCTGTGGTCTCCCCCCAGGACTACGGGCAAGGCACCCTGGCGCAGGGCCGCCGTCACCGCCCGGTCCACCTCCTCGCACACCCGGACGATGGCGTCCGCGTAGCGCGCCCTCGGGTCGCCCTCCTCCAGTCGCTCCACCACCGGGAAACTCACGTTGCCCAGGTCAGTGACCCGGTAACCCAGGCGCTCCAGCTCCGCCTGCAGTTGCGCGTAGCGCACCGCGCTCGGGCCCATGTCCGTGCCGCGGCGCCCCGACCCGAGATCGAGGGGGACCCCCACCAGGGCCACATCCCTCATCGCCCGTCCTGCTTGGCCGCGGCGGGCTGACCTCGGCCCGCCGCCCGCGCTGCTGGAGCCTGCCGGAGGTACTGCGCTGCCGCCACCAGACCTGCCGCCGCAAGCCCCGCCAGGTCCAGCCACGGGTTGTGCAGGACCATTCCCACCGCAGCACCCGCCAGGAGCACCCGCTCCACGGGGTGGGCCGGCCCGAAGAAGTAGCCGGCCACCGCCGCGGACAGGAACACGATCCCCCCCACCGCGGAGGCTACCGCTAACGCGCGGTCGAGCCAGGACCCGCTGAGCAGCAGCAGCTCCGGAGAGTACACGAAGGCAAAGGGGACCAGGATGGCCGCCAGGGCGTGCCGCGTGGCCTCCAGGCTCACCGGGAACGGCGGCGTCCGGGCAATGCCCGCGGCCGCATAGGCAGCCAGGGCGTCTGGAGGGGTCAGGTCCGCGATGACGCCGTAGTAGAAGATGAACAGGTGTCCCGCGACCTGAGAAACCGTCACCCCCGGCGCGATCTCCGGGCCCTTCGCGGGAAGGAGCACCTCGATCGCGGGGACCGCCAGGGCCGCCAGGATGATGTAGGTGGCCGTGGTGGGGATCCCGGAGCCGATGATGGTGCAGGCCACCATGACCAGCACCAGCGTCAGGAACAGGTTGTGCTGGCCCAGAGCCGTGGTCACCGTGACCAGGGCGTTTCCGATCCCCGTGAGGGTGACGACCCCGATGATGACCCCCACCACCGCGCACGCCAGGGCCACCGTCAGAGCGTTCCGGGCCCCGTACTCCAGCATCCCCCACAGGTCCCGCGGGTAGTCCCGCAGGCGGCCTTCCCGCACGCACGTGATCAGGTGGACGCCCGCGGCCAGCGCGATGGCCATGAACGCCGCCCGCGCGGGGGAAAATCCTCGCACCAGGTACAGGACCATGACCAGCAGGGGGACCACCAGGTACCACTTGCGGAGGACCGCGCGCCGGAGGTCTGGGAGTTCCTCCCGCCGCAGGCCCCGCAGGTCCAGGCGCTTCGCCTCGAAGTGGATCACGAAGAAGAGGGAGACGAAGTACAGCAGGGCCGGCACCACGGCTGCCTGCACCACGGTGAGGTAGGGCACCCCCAGGAACTCCGCCATCACGAAGGCGGCAGCCCCCATCACGGGCGGCATGATCTGGCCGCCCACGGAAGTGGCCGCCTCCGCGGCCGCGGCAAAGCGCGGGTGGTAGCCCAGCCGCTTCATCAGGGGGATGTTAAAGACCCCGTCGGCTACCACGTTCGCGACCGAGGAGCCGGACACCGTACCCAGGAGGGCGCTGCTGAACACGGACACCTTGGCGGGTCCCCCGTGCATCCACCCCGCCAGGGCCATGGCCACCTCCACGAATAGCTGGCCTAACCCGGTCCGCTCGAGAAACGCGCCCAGCAGCACAAACAGGAAGACGTAGGTGGCCGAAACCCCGAGGGGGATCCCGAACACGCCCTCCGTGGTATACCACATGTGCTCGATGACCCGCTCCACGGGGAACCGGCGCACCGCGAACAGGCCGGGCACGTACTCCCCCAGGAAGGGGTACGCCAGCAGGGCTGCGGCGATGAAGGGCAACACCCCCATCACCCGCCGGCCCGCCTCCAGCACCAGGAGGACCCCCACCGCGCCCACCACGAGGTCCGTACGGGCCAGCTGGCCGGCCTGCAGCATCAGGCGGTCGTGGTGCCAGAGGAGGTAGCCCACACAGGCCACGCCCGCCAGGGCGAACGCCACGTCCGGCCACCCGAAAAAGGTCTGGCCCGCGTGCTTCCTCCGTACGGGGTA
Source organism: bacterium (assembly GCA_046289555.1). Taxonomy (GTDB): domain Bacteria; phylum Sysuimicrobiota; class Sysuimicrobiia; order Sysuimicrobiales; family Sysuimicrobiaceae; genus Tepidifontimicrobium. The sequence goes on along the minus strand of JBKBVM010000153.1, from coordinate 1,835 downwards.
CAGGAGGAACACCAGGGTGAACACGAAGCCCAGGTGCACGGCCCGCTGCTTGAGAGCCAGGAGGGTCCCGAAGCCCGCGGTGTACAGGTGGAAGGCCGACATGGCCACCGCCACCGCGGCCGCGGCCACGGCGAAGGGCCCCGCGAGCCTGCGGTACCCGAACTCGGGATCCGCGCTGGCCAGCAGCTGCTCGATCTCCTGTGCTTGCCCGACCTCAGCCCGCGTCATTCCCGCGCCCCGTCCGCCAGGGTTTTCGTGGCGTGCCCCGGAGATCCTCCGCCCGGGGTCAAGGAGGCCCCCGGCCCGCCCGATACGTATATTTGGAGTTGGAGGTGGAGGCGGTGGAGGGGGACTGTGACATGACCCAGACGTACGGGGAACACGACCTGCGCTTCATCGCGAGCACGCTGGCGGAGCGGCCCGACCAGGTTCCGGTCCTCCTGTCGCAGCTACGCCGGCCGGAGTTCCTGGAGGTGGCCCTGGAGGACGCCCGGCTGGTGGAGCGGATCCGGACCGACCCGGACATCACCCTCAAGATCTCCCCCCGCCTGCTGTTCGCCGTCCTCCTCCGGCAGGTGGCGCGGGACGTCCGGCACGCCCGCTACACCCTGGAGCGGGTGGGCCTGCGGGAGTCCGTGCCCATCTTCGACACCCCCCGGGTGAACCAGCTCCTGGACGACGAGGAGGTCCTGGATTACCTAGCCGCCATGCTGGCCTCCTTCGTCCGGACGGAGACCTACGTGGTGCACGTGTGGCACCGCGGGAGGCTGCAGCGGCTGCGGTTTTCCGACCTGAACATGGATGACATGGTGCGGCTGGCGCAGCTGGTAGAGGAGCCGTACCGCTTCCCGTTGCTGCGGCGGATTGCGGACATCGCCCTGTTCCTCACAGGGGTCTTCCCCGGCTACGTCCTGTCCCGCGGGGGCTACGCGCGCACGGTGCGGCCGGGGCGGGCCCTGGGAGGGGAGTGGCGCAGCCTGGAGGAGTACGAGCAGCAGGGGGCTACCTTCTACCGGCTGGCCGCGGAGCACCGGGACGCCGAGGAGTCCGGGCTGCGGAGGGTGCTGGAGCGGCTGTCGGAGGACTTCCCCGCCGCACGCAAGCCCTTGTCCCTGCTGGCGGACCGGTACCTGCGCTGGCAGCACCTGCGCCTGTTCTGGCACCTGCAGTAGGACGTGATGCGTATCTACGCCACCGCGGACCTGCACGGTCGGCCAGACCGGATCGAGGCGGTGCGGGAGGCCGTGGGGCGTCTGCGGCCGGACGTGCTCATTCTGGCGGGGGATCTCACCCACTCCGGCCGGGGCCGGGAGGCGTTGGAGTTGCTGGAGCTGCCCGACGTGGTGGTGCTGGCGATTCCCGGCAACATGGATCCCTTCGACGTGGACGAGGCCATCCTCCGCAGCCCCGCCCGCAGCCCGCGGCAGGCTTGTGTGGAGCACGGGGGGGTCCGGTTCGGCGGCCTGGGGGACGAGCCGTGCGACGTCCTGGTGGTGCACGAGCCGCCCCGCGGGGTGCTGGACCGCGCGTGGAACGGCGCCCACATCGGCTCCGTGGCGGTGCGGGACTACGTGCAGCGCCACCGGCCTCGGCTGGTGGTGTGCGGGCACGTGCACGAGTCCCCAGGCGTGGACCGGCTCGGGGACACCCTGGTGGTGAACTGCACCATGGGCAACGACCGGTACCTGGGAGCGCTGATCACGTGGCAGGCTCCGGAGCCCCGGGTGGAACTGCTGCCCCGCTCCCCGTGATGGACCCAGGAGGTGCGTCGTACGCGCAGGAGTTCCCCGTGGGGCACCTAGCTGGGGTTCAACGCGGAGAACCTGGACTACTCC
>JBKBVM010000152.1:0-4250 GCA_046289555.1 bacterium | reverse complement strand
CTGCGGGGCGAGGAGATCCTCCTGGCGGCCCGCATCTTCGCGGTGGTGGACGTCTTCGACGCCCTGACCTCAGACCGGCCGTACCGCGGGGCGTGGAGCCGGGAGGAGGCGCCGCGCTACATCCGCGAGCAGGCGGGCTCCCAGTTCGACCCCAGGGTGGTGGAGGTGTTCCTGCGCGAGGTGGGCGAGGCCTGAACCAGATCGGGTCGGCGCCCGACCCCCGGACCCGCAGAATCGGGTCTGCGCCCGATGCCCGCGGCCGGCCCGGCCGTGCTGACTTAGGGTTAACCGCACGACCAACGGGTGCCGACGATGCGTGTGGGCGTCCTCGCGGCGTGGTGGGTGGTCCTGACCGCACTGCTGGCCTGGCTGGCTTCCCGGTTCCAGGGATTCCCCCTAGCGGCCGCCCGGGAGGCCGCGGTGGCCGACCACGCCTTCCGCTTCCTGATGCTCCTGGCCAGCCCCGTGTTCGCCCTCGTGGTAGTGGCGTTGCTGTACAGCGTGCTCAGCCGGCGTGGACAGGGAGACCCTCCTGAACCGCCCCCCTACGTCCCGGAGCACCCCGCGGTTCCGAGGGTGTGGTTCGCTCTCACCGCCGCCCTCGCCGCTTACGTGATCTACAACCCGGGGCTGGTGGGCCTGGCGGAGATGCGGGAAGTCCCCCTCGGTCAGTTACTGGGCGGCAGTCCCGGAGGCCGTGTGCGGCTGGCGAGCCTGGGCGGTGCGGACGGGGAGCTGGTGGTACGGGTGCGGGCCAGCCGCTGGCTGTGGCAGTTCGAGTACCCCGAGCAGGGGGTCACCGCGCGGGAGCTCGTGCTGCCCGTGGGGCGGCGTGTGCGGTTCGAGGTGACCTCCACGGACATCGTGCACAGCTTCTGGGTTCCTGCCTTCCGGACGAAGATCGACGCGGTCCCCAACCTTACCACGTACCTGCACGTGACCCCGACCCGCACGGGTTCGTTTGAGGAGAGTGTGGACCTGCGGGTGCAGTGCGCGGAGCTGTGCGGCGTGGGCCATGCCCTCATGGCCTCCCCGGTTCGGGTACTGGAGCCCGAGAAATTCGATGCCTGGGTAGCGGAGCAGACACGGAGGTGAGCGGGTGCGGGTTATAGGCCCGGTCCTGAAAGGCTTCCTGTACGGGGCGGTGGGCTACGTTCTGGGCGGGCCGGTGCTGGCCGCGCTGGTGCGCGCCGCCGGAGGTACCCTCTCCTTCGACGTGGAGCTGGCCGCGGGCTCGGTCCTGGGGACGGTGGGCTGGCTGGCGGGTGTGGGCATGTGGGACGTGTGGGCGCGGGGCTGGTTCGGGCTGCCCCTGCGGTCCTGGCCCGAGGAGGACGGGGTGGCCCGGTACTTCCGGTTCACCACCGACCACAAGGTCATCGGGATCCAGTACCTGGTGACGTTCCTGGGGCTGCTGTTCGTCGGCGGGGCCCTGGCCATGTTGATGCGGTGGGAGCTCCTACGGCCGGGGATGCAGCTGCTCACCCTCAACGGGTTCAACCAGGTGATGAGCCTGCACGGGATCATCATGATCGCGGTAGCGGTAGCCATCTTCATCGGGGGGCTGGGGAACTACTGTGTGCCGCTGATGATCGGCGCCCACGACATGGCCTTCCCTCGGGTCAACGCCCTGAGCTACTGGCTCACGCCTCCCGTGGCGGTGATGCTGCTGGCGAGCCTCCTGGTGGGCGGCTGGGACTCCGGGTGGACCGCTTACCCGCCCCTCAGTGCGGTGAACGCCCCGGGACAGGTCCTCATGATCGTGGCCGTGGTGATCTTCGGCTTGTCCAGCATCCTGGGCGGGATCAACTTCCTGGTGACCATCGCGCGCATGCGGGCGCCGGGGATGACGTGGGGCCGGTTGCCCATCTTTGTCTGGTCGGTGTTCGCGGCGTCCCTGCTGAGTTTCCTCGTGACCCAGTACCTGGCCGCGAGCCTGCTGATGGTCCTGCTGGACCGCGTGGCGGGGATGAGCTACTTCCACTTCGCCCGCGGTGGGACCCCCGTCGTCTACCAGCAGCTGTTCTGGTTCTACTCACACCCCGCGGTGTACATCATGATCCTGCCCGCCTTCGGGGCCGCGCTGGAGGTGATCACCCACTTCGCCCGGACGCCCCTGTACGCCTACCGGTGGGTGGTGGGGGCGTTCCTGGGGATCGTGGGGCTCAGCACCATCGTGTGGGCGCACCACAACTTCACCAGCGGCATGCCCGACTGGATGCACGCACCCATGCTGGCCACCACGGAGGCCATCTCCGTACCCACGGGGCTGGTGTTCCTGTCGGCGCTAGGGACCCTGGTGCGGGGGAGACTGTGGCTGCGCACGCCCATGCTGTTCGCGCTGGCCTGGGTGTGGAACTTCCTCATCGGGGGGATCACGGGGATCTTCAACGCGGACGTGGCCACGGACCTGCACCTGCACGACACGTACTTCGTGGTGGCCCACTTCCACTACACCATCATGGGCGGGGAGATCTTCGCGCTGCTGGCGGCCGTGTACTACTGGTACCCGAAGATCACGGGCCGCATTTACGACGAACGCCTCGGGAGGCTGCACTTCTGGTGGACGTTCCTGGCGTTCAACGCCACCTTCCTGCCCATGTTCTGGGCGGGGCTGCACGGGATGAACCGCCGGATCGCGGACTACCCGGCGGTCCTGGGTAGCGTGAACCTGTGGACGAGCCTCGCGGCTTTCCTGCTGGGCGCGAGTTTTCTGGTGTTCCTGTACAACTTCGTGGTCAGCTGGGTCCGAGGCCCGCGGGCGGAGGCCAATCCGTGGCAGGCCTCCACCCTGGAGTGGCAGGTACCGAGCCCGCCGCCGGTGGAGAACTTCCCGGCCCCGCCCGCGGTGGTGGGAGCTCCCTACGTGTACGGGATCCCGGGAGTCCGTCACGCGGTCTTCGGGGCGGCGGGAGGGAGCGAACGGTGAGGCCGGACCGGTTGGCGGAGAAGCTGGGTGTGGGCGGCCGGGTGTTCGGCGCCCTGGCGGTGTTGACCGCGGTGGAGTGGTTCGCGGCGCGCTGGCCCGGGGCGCTCTTGTGGCTCACGGTCATCGCCCTGGGCAAGACCGCCCTGATCGCGGAGTACTTCATGCACTACTCCCAGTTGGTCCGGCCGGAGGAGTGAGATGCACCACGCGGAGGCTGCAGGACGCCTGAGCGCTCACGAGCTGCAGAACGCCCGCCTGGGGCTGTGGCTGTTCATCGTATCGGAGGCGGCGCTGTTCAGCGCCTTCGTGGCAGCCCGCTACCTGAACCTGGGCACCTCCCGCCCTGAGGAGCTGAACCAGCTCCTGGGGCTGGGCATCACCGGGGTGCTGCTGCTCAGCAGCCTGACCGCCTACCGCGCGGAGACGTGCATCGCTCACGGAGACCGCCCGGGCTTTCTGCGGAATGTCCTGTGGACGGTGCTGCTGGCGGGCGTGTTCCTGGTGGGCGTGGTGGTGGAGTGGGTGGAGGGCTTCCACTACTTCCCGCCCTCCACCCGGTACGGCACGAGCTTCTTCTCCCTGACGGGGCTGCACGGGCTGCACGTGCTGAGCGGAGCGGTGCTGCTGCTGGGCGCGTACCTTCACGGTCGGCGCGGCCGGTACGGGCCGGGCGACTACTGGCCCGTGGAGGGGGTGGTGAAGTACTGGCACTTCGTGGACGTGGCGTGGGTGTTCATCTACCCGACTCTGTACCTGGTGGGCTGAGGCCATGGCCCTGACGGTGGAGCTGAGCCACGTGGTGGACGCCCTGAGCCGGGAGGCGAGTTGCCCGCTGGTGGTGGCGGGCCCCGACGGTACGGTGCTGGCCTCCGCGATGCGCTACCCCGTCCCGTGCTTTTCTGCGCCCGAGTTCGCAGGGATCTGTCTGGGGGCCCGGGCGTTCGCCGAGCATCCGGGTGCAGGAGCTGTGGTGCGGCAGTGCCCGAAGAACGGCCAGGCCCACGTGGTGGTGAGCGTGGACAGAGAGCCCCGGGCGGTGGTGCTGGCGGAGCTGTGGCTGGCGACTGCCCGGGGAGCCCGGGCTCGGGCGCGCCGCGCGGCGCGGGTGCTGGCCGGGATCGTCCGGGAAGCGCTCCCGCAGCGTGCGCCGGAACCTGAGGGGTTGACCGAGGAAGTGCCGTCCGAGCTGTTACGGAGGGCCCTGGCGGACGGGCGGCTCAGCCCCGGGGGCTTGCGGCGGCTCCGGGCCCGGTACCGGCTTTCGTGGCGCGAACTGGAAGTCCTCGTCCTTTACTACCTCACCGCGCACGGACCTGACGGG
>JBKBVM010000151.1:0-4250 GCA_046289555.1 bacterium | reverse complement strand
GCCACCCGCTCAGGACGCTGCACCCAGCTGGCGCACTCCCCCGCCGCGGCGTTGGTGCACGCCGCCAGCAGCACCGCGTCCTCGGGCAGGTGCCGGTCCAGGGCCGCCACCAGGGACCGCTTGCGGTCGCGGTCCTCCACCTCTGCTTCGAAGGCCGCGGCCACGTGAAGGGCTCGGTCGGGCGGACCGGCCAGCTCCACCACCTCGAAGCCCCGCTCCCGAAGGCGACCGGCCAGTTCGCGGGCCAGGGCAGTGCCGCCGGCCACCGCGTACGGACCGGGGTGGGGCTGCGGGAGCGGCAGGGGCTCAGGCTCCGCAGCGGGCTGCGTGTAGTCGTAGAAGCCGCTTCCGGTCTTGCGGCCCAGCCGTCCGGAAAGCACCATCTCCCGCTGCAGGGGGTGAGGGCGGAACCGGGACTCGCCTGAAAAGGCCTGGTAGAAGGACTGGGCCACCGCGTACCCCACGTCGATCCCCACCAGGTCCATGAGCTCAAACGGCCCCATGCGGAACCCACCGGCTTCCCGGGCGGCGCGGTCCACGGTGGCGCAGTCGGCCAGCCCCTCACCCACCACCCGCAGCCCCTCGCTGTAGAAGGGGCGGTTCACGCGGTTCACGACGAAACCCGGGCTGTCCTTCGCCACGATGGGCGTCTTGCCCAGGGCGCGGGCAAAGGCCACCAGCCTGTCCACCACCTCCGGGGCGGTCTGCGGTGCCCGCACCACCTCCACCAGGGCCATCAGGGGTGCGGGGTTGAAGAAGTGCAGCCCCGCCACCCGCTGGGGACCCGCAGTGGCCGCGGCCAGCTCGGCCACCGAGAGGGAGGAGGTGTTGGTGGCGAGGATGGCGTGGGGCGCGACCGCCGCGAGCCTAGTGAACAGGTCCTTCTTTAGGTTCAGGTCCTCCGGGGCGGCCTCCACCACCAGGTCGCAGCCCGCGAGGGCCTCCAGGGCCTCCGCCGTGCGCAGCCGCTGGAGGGCCTGTGCCCGCGCGTCCGGGTCCAGGCGGCCCCGCTGCACCAGGCGCTCGGTGTCCTGCTCGATCCGGGCCCGGGCTTTGGGCAGCACCTCCGGGAAAGCGTCGTACAGGACCACGGAGAAACCCGAGGTGGCGCACACCTGGGCGATGCCGGCACCCATGGTGCCCGCCCCGCAGACGCCCACCGTGCAAATACCGTGTCCGTCCCTCACCGGCGCCTCCTCACCCCGTCCGTGCGGCCGCGGCAAAAGCCCGTCTACCGGCCCCGGAACGTGGGCTTCCGCTTCTCCAGAAAGGCCCGCACTCCCTCCTCCCGGTCCTCGGTCCCGAAGGCCAGCGCGGAAAGCCTGCGCTCGTAGTCCAGCCCCACGTCGAGGGGGGTGTCCATCGAGCGCAGCACCGCCTCCTTGGCCAGCCGTGCGGCCACGGGGGCTTTCTGCGCGATCTCCCGGGCAAGCGCCAGGGCCTCCTGCAGGTAAGTTTCCGCTGAGGCCACGCGGTTCACCACACCCCACGCGTGCGCCTCCTGCGCGGTGAGCTGACGCCCTGTGAGGATCAGCTCCATGGCGCGGTGCTTGCCCACCAGGCGCGGCAGCCGCTGGGTCCCCCCGGCGCCCGGGATGATGCCCAGGTTGATCTCTGGCTGTCCGAAGCGCGCGGTCTCCGACGCCACCACCAGGTCGCACAGCATCGCTAACTCCCACCCGCCGCCCAGGCAGTAGCCGCTCACCGCGGCCACCAAGGGTTTGGGGAACCGGCGGATGCGGTCCCACGCGGCAGGTCGGTGGCCGGCGATCAGGCTCACCGCGGACTGGCCCACGAACTCCTGGATGTCCGCGCCCGCGGCGAAGGCCCGGTCGCTGCCGGTGAGCACCACCACCCGGCAGTCCGGGTCGGCCTCAAAAGCGTCCAGGGCCCTGGTGAGCTCGTCCAGCAGACGGGCGCTGAGGGCGTTCAGCACCTGCGGTCGGTTCAGGCGGACCAGGCCCACGTGCGGTTCGGGGGTTTCCACCACGATGTCCTGGTAGGTCATGGGAACCCTCCTGCGCTCGGGATGGTCGGCTCGCCGTTCTTGCCAGGTGTTCCGACGCGGGCTCATCACCTCGCGCGGGGTTGGGGATGGAGCCCCCGCGGAGGTCACGGGGCGCCCACGGGCTGCGCCCGCAGGGATTCCCGCAGCCGGTACCGCTGCAGCTTGCCCGTGGTGGTCCTCGGCAGCTCCGTGGCGAAGTGCACCCACCGAGGACACTTGTAGGAGGGCAGCTGCTGGCGCACGAAGTCTTTGAGCTCCTCCTCCAGGACCGGGCCGGGCTGGTAGCCTTCCCGGAGGACCACGAACGCCGCGGGCTTCTCCAGGCCCGCTTCGTCCAGGGCTCCCACCACCGCGGCCTCCCGCACCGCGGGGTGCTGCAGCAGAACACCTTCCACCTCGAGGGGGGAGACCCACAGGCCGGAGGGCTTCAACAGGTCGTCGGCACGCCCCACGTACCAGTAGAAGCCGTCCTCGTCCTGGTAGAAGAGGTCGCCGGTGTTGAACCACTCGCCCACCAGGCACGCCTGCGTGCGGTGGTGGTCGTTCCAGTAGCCCGCGAAGATCCCGTCGTTCTTCACCCACAGGACGCCGACCTCACCCACCTTGACGGGCTGACCCGTCTCGGCCACCAACCGGGCCTCGAACCCCTCCAGGATCTTCCCGCTGGAGCCCGGGCGCAGGCAGTCGGGCCGGTTCGAGAGGTAGATGGCGCCGACCTCCGTGGACCCGACCCCGTCAAAGATCGTGAGCCCGAACCGCTCCCGCCACCGCTCGAACACCGACCTGGGCAGCGCCTCCCCGGCGGAGATGCAGCAGCGGAGAAACGACAGCCGCACCGACCGGCCCGTGCGGTGCACGTAGTCCAGCAGCGCCGCGTAGAAGGTGGGCACGCTGTAGAAGACCGTGGGCCGGTGCTCCTCCAGGAGGTCCAGCACAGCGCCCGGTTCGGGCCGGTCCGGGTACAGGACCACCTGCGCGCCGTACAGGAACGGGCCGTCCAGGGAGTTGTTGCGTCCGTAGGAGAAGAACAGCTTGGAGGTGGAGAACACCTTGTCCTGCGGCCCCAGCTCCACCACCTGCTGGCAGTGGGGCGGGATGAAGTGCAGCAGGTCGTGGTGCAGGTGCACCACCGCCTTCGGCCGACCCGTGGTCCCCGAACTGTACATCCAGAAGGCCATGTCGTCGGGGCTGGTGGCCGCCGGGTCTGGCACCCGGGCCGCTGGCTTGACGACGTCCTCGTACGCCGCCGCCCCCTCCAGGCGGGGTGCGGGGAAGTGACGTTCCAAGGGCTCGTCCGAATCCGGCTGTACCACCACCAGGTGGCGCAGCCACACGAGCCGGTCCGCCACCTCCCGGATGCGGGGCAGGACGCTTCCGTGGACCACCAGCACCTTGGCCCGGCTGTGGTTCAGGTAGTACAGGTAGTCGTCCGGCCGGGCGTAGGTGTTCACCAGCACGGGTACTGCGCCCACCCGCAGGGCGCCGAAGTAGGTGGCGAGGAACGCGGGGCAGTCGGGCAGACACACCACGACCCGGTTCTCCGGCTCCACCCCAAGCCGGGTCAGGGCGGCGGCCACCGAGTGGGCCTGTTCCTGCAGATCCGCGTAGGTGAGCGCAGAGGAGCCGTAGTGTACCGCCACCCGGTCCCCGCGTCCCTCGTCCACGTGGCGGTCCAGGAGGTGGGTCGCCAGGTTGAAGATTCCGTCCACCGCCCCTATGGCACGGGTCGTTGACCGAGCAGTCAATGCGCCGACTGCACCGCAAGATCCCGTCATATGGCTCACCCGCTTGAACCGTCTTGACCGGTCGGTTAATATGCCCTTGCGAGGTTTGACCGACCGGTTAAATCGGGAGGTGGGGGATGGCCGCACCCGCTGAGCAGGCTCTGCTGCAGCGCATCCGGGAAGGCCGGCTGGTAGAGGGTCCCGAGCACGCCACGGAGCGCTACCTGGAGGGCCTCAAGCGCACCCTGGTGGTCTCCGCGGACACCGAGCTCATCAGCGCTCCCGCGTACCTGAGGGCCGCCCGGCACGCGCCCTCCCTGAACGCGTACGTCTCAGCCCTGGGGATCATCCAGGACGAGCTGGGCCACGCCCACATCGCCTACCGCCTCCTGGAGGACCTGGGCGTGGACACCGAGGCCCTCGTGTACGGACGCGACCCCAAGGACTTCAAGTACCCCTACGCCTTCGACGTGCCCCTGGACAGCTGGACGGAGCTGGTGGTGGCAAACGCCTTCTAC
>JBKBVM010000150.1:0-4280 GCA_046289555.1 bacterium | reverse complement strand
CGGATCCGGTACGAGCCCCGAGCGGTGGTGGCGCACGTCCAGCGCGACTCTGTTGGAAAGGTGGCCCGGAGGCTGTTCGAGTACGGAACCGGCCTGCCCGGGTGGTTCCGCAAGCACGCGGAACCCGGGCTCTGGGTCACGTTGCCCGGCAACCGGAGCGTGCGCCTGCGGTGGTTCCGCCGGCCCGGTTGGGTCAACCTGGCTACTCCGGACCGGGTCCTCGCAGCCCTCGTGGCCGCTTCCGTCCTCGAGCCCTGGGTGGCCGCGCTCCTGGGGGCTTACGTGGTGCGCCTGGGCTGGCGCGTGCGGAGCCTGGCGCTTCGGCGTCGGGTTCCGCTGACCGCCTGGGAGCTCGCCGCGGTGACGGCTCTCCACCTGGTGGAGTTCCCCCTGTTCACAGCAGGGACCGTGGTGGGGTCTTTACGCCACCGCGTCCTGTGCGTGGTGTGAGGACGCGATGTGCGGCATCTGCGGGGTTGTAGATCTCGACGTCGAGCGGCCGGTGGACGCGGCGGTGCTGGGGCGGATGAACCGCGCCCTGCGGCACCGGGGCCCCGACGAGGAAGGGTACCACGAGGGGCTCCACGTGGCCCTGGCCATGTGCCGCCTGCGGGTGATTGACCCCGCGGGCGGCTCACAGCCCATGGGGAACGAGGACGGGTCCGTATGGCTCGTGTACAACGGCGAGGTGTACAACTTCCGCGAGCTGCGCCGCGAGCTGGAGGCACGGGGCCACCGGTTCCGGACGCGCTCGGACACGGAGGTGGTCGTGCACGGATACGAGGCCTTCGGGACGGACGTGGTGACGAGGCTGCGGGGGATGTTCGCCTTCGCCCTGTGGGACGGGGCGCGGCAGCGGCTCCTTGTGGCCCGAGACCGCCTCGGCATCAAGCCCCTGTACTACTGGCAGCGGGGCGACCGCCTCGCCTTCGCGTCCGAGCTCAAGTCCCTTTTGGAACTGCCGGACTTCCCGCGCCAGGTGGACCCGGAAGCTGTAGACCTGTACCTCACGTACGGCTACGTACCGGCTCCCTGGACGGCCTTCCGCGGGGTGCGCAAACTCGCGCCGGGCCACGTGTTGGTCCTGGATCGGGCGGGCGTGCGGGTGCGACGCTACTGGGATCTCGTCCCGGCGGACCGACCCTCAAAGCCTTTGCGGGAGTGCGTGGCGGAGCTGCGGGAACGGCTGCAGGACGCGGTCCGGTCGCACCTGGTGAGCGACGTGCCCGTGGGGGCGTTCCTCAGCGGGGGACTGGACAGCAGCACCGTGGTAGCCCTGATGAGCCTGGCGGGCGTCCGCCCGGTCCGGACGTTTTCCATCGGGTTCCGGGAGGCACGGTTCGACGAGCTGCGGTATGCCCGGCAGGTAGCGCGCCGGTACGGGACGGACCACCGGGAGCTGGTGGTGGAACCCCAGGTGGCCCGGCGACTGCCGAACCTCCTGGCCCACTTCGACGAACCCTTCGGCGACTCCTCCGCCATTCCCACGTACCTGGTGGCCGAGCTGGCCCGCCAGCACGTGACCGTCGTGCTGACCGGCGACGGCGGGGACGAGGTGTTCTGCGGGTACGAGTGGCAGCGCCGCCACCAGATGGTCCGGCCGTTCCACAGGCTCCCCTTCGCCCTGCGCGCCCGCGCGCCGGGGCTGGTCCGGCTGCTTCCTGCCGGGCTCTGGCGACAGCGCGCGGCCGGCTTCCTCGCAGACGTGGCCCTCGACCCCGCAGACGGCTACCTGCGGCGCATGACCCTCTTGGACGGCCAGCTCCGGCGGGAACTGTACTCCGCAGGCTTCCGGGCCACCCTGGACGGGCACGACAGTCTGGTCCCGTTGCGGGTGTGGCTGGACGCGCTACCGGAGTCGGACTTCCGGAACCGCATGCTGTACGCGGACACCCACTTCTACTGCCCGGAGGACTGTCTGGTGAAGGTGGACCGCATGACCATGGCGTGGTCCCTGGAGGCCCGGGTGCCCCTGCTGGACCACGAGCTGGTGGAGTTCCTGGCAGCCGTACCGCCGCAGTGGAAGCTCCGGGGGCTGACGTCCAAGTACTTGCTCCGCCGCGCCGTGCGGGACCTGCTGCCTGCGGACCTGCTCCGGAAGCGCAAGCAGGGGTTCAGCGTGCCTGTGGGACCGTGGCTGCGGGGTCCGCTGTACGCGGCGGCCCGGGACCTCCTGCTGGACGCCCGGGCCCGGGAGCGCGGCTGGCTGCGGCCGGAGTCGGTGGAACGCCTGCTGGAGGAACACCGCTCGGGCAGGGCCGACCACGGACACCGGCTGTACGCCCTGCTGGGTCTGGAGATCTGGGCGCGGGAGTACCTGGACCGCGTGCCCGCGGCGGTGCGCGGGAGCTGACCGTGCGCATGTTGCTCGTCACCGAGTACTTCGCCCCGCACCCGGGCGGGACCGCGGTCTACTACTACGAGCTGGTGCGGCGTATGGCCGACGTGCGGTGGACGGTGGTGGCGCGACAGCACCCGGAAGCGCGCGCGTTCGACCGACGGCAGCCCTTCCGGATCATCCGGACTCCCTTTCCTCCCCTCCCCAAGGTGCGGATGGCCGTCGAGTGGCTCGCCCACCTTCTGGTCAGCCTGTGGCTGACCGTGCGGGAGGGGGTGGACGTGCTGCACGCGGGGCAGCTGTTCCCTGTAGGCCTGGCCGTGTACGTGGTGCATAGACTCACGGGTGTCCCCTACGTCGCGTACGTGCACGGCGAGGAGCTCACCACCCTGGGACGGAAGCGCCTGGCCGGCTGGGCGATACGGACCGTGCTGGCACGGGCGGAGGCGGTGTTCGTGAACAGCCGGTTTACCGGGCGGCAGGTGCGGCGGTTCGGCGTGCCCCACACCAGGATCCGGCTCGTGCGGCCGGGGGTGGACCTAGGTAGGTTCCAGCCTGCGGACGGAGCGGGGCTTCGGGCCCAGCACGGTGTCCGCGACGGCGCGGTCCTGCTCACGGTGGGGCGCCTGATCCCGCGGAAGGGCCAGGACACGGTCATCCGGCTGCTGCGGGACCTCTTGCAGCACGGACCGGTGGCGTACTGGATCGCGGGCGAGGGGACGGAGGAGGAACGCCGCCGCCTGCGGGGCATTGCGCGGGACGAGGGCGTGGAGGCCCACGTGAGGTTCCTGGGCGTGGTCCCGGACGCCGAGCTTCCCCTTCTGTACTCCGCCTGCGACGTGTTCGTGATGCTGAACCGCACGACCCCGGAGGGCGACGTGGAGGGGTTCGGGATGGTGTTCCTGGAAGCCGGTGCGTGTGGCCGCCCCGTGGTGGGGGGCGCCTCAGGAGGCGCGGTGGAGGCGGTCTGGCACGGGGTGACGGGCTACCTGGTGCCGGAGGGGGACAGAGAGGCCGCGGTCCACGCGCTCCGTACCTTGTTGCTGGATCCGCAGCTGCGGGCCCGCATGGGCGAGGCGGGGCGGCGGTTCGCCTGGGTTCACAGCTGGGAGCGCAGCGCGGAGAAGGTGCGGGCCATGTGTATGCAGCTGTGCTCGTGGCGACAGGCACGCAGGACCGGTCGGGAGAGGGTGGCGGAGTGGTGGCCGTAGCGGCTGACGTCCTCGAAGCGCGGACCCGGGCAGTAAGGCTGTTGCGGCGTCTCGCGGACTGCCAGGACGGGACGGGGAACCTGCGTGATCCCTTGACCGGGCAACCCCTTGCACCTTCCCACTATGCGGTCTCCCTGTTTGCGGGCGCCTGTGCGATGTCCGGGGAGGAGGACCTCCGGGAGCCGGCCGAACGGGCGGTGCGCTACTTCCTCGGCCTTCCGGCGCGGGTGCGGGGTGCCCCCGAACTCAACAACCTGGGGTTGCTCGCCGTGTACCGTGTCTGGGCACGCACGTTACCCGACGAGCTACGAGGACGGCTCACCAGCTACTTCCTCCGCATGCCCTTTGCCTCCCTGACCGGCCGCGCCACCAACAACTGGCACGCCATGCGGGCCGTCTGCCTCGTGCAGCGGGGCCTGGCCCTTGGGCGTGCCGCGGACGTGGAAGCCGCCCGGCGCTGCATGTACCACGAGGTGTTACCGCTGCAGGACGGATCGGGGCTGTTCGCGGACTACCCGGCGCGGGGGTCGACCGGCGACCGGTGCACGCCCCTGACGTACCACGCCAAGTTCTGTGCCATGCTGGCCATGGTCCTCTCAGACCTCCCGGACTCTCAGATCCAGGAGGCCCTGGGACGTGGGGTCGTCGCCCTCGCGCAGCTGTGTGCGCCGGACGGCGAGACCCTGTACTTCGGGCGCAGCTGCAACTCGCTGTACGGGTATGCCGCCGCG
>JBKBVM010000014.1:0-19184 GCA_046289555.1 bacterium | reverse complement strand
GGCCTACTCCTGCGTCCGGCGGCTGGCCCGGCGCCGCTGCCACTCCTGCAGGATCCCCGTCTTCTGCAGCAGCACCCGCGCGCTGTCTGACGGTCGCGCGCCCCGCTCGAGCCACGCGATGGCCCGCTCCGCGTCGATGTGGATGGTGGACGGCTCCGTGCGCGGGTTGTAGTGCCCGAGGATCTCGATGGACCGCCCGTCCCGGGGGGCCCGGGAGTCCGCCACCACCACCCGGTACACGGGCTGGTGCTTCTGCCCCATGCGCATGAGTCGGATCTTCACCGCCATCGTCTCCCTCCTCCGTGCGTGGTGTTCAAACCGGCGGCCACAACAGCCGCTTGCCCCGGCGTCCCATGCGCTCCAGCTCCCGCATCATCCGCTTGGCCTCCTCGAACTGCTTGAGGAGGCGGTTGACGTCCTGCACCGTGGTCCCGCTGCCGCGGGCGATCCGCCGCTTGCGGCTGGCGTTCAGGATGGACGGGTCCCGGCGCTCCTGGGGAGTCATGGAGTCCAGGATCGCCTCCATCCGCTTGAGCTCACGCTCCTGCGCCTCCGCCTCCGGCCGCGGGCCCCGCAAAGCCGCGAGTCCCGGAATCAGTTCCAGGAGGCTCTGCAGAGGCCCCATGCGCCGCACCTGCCGGAGCTGTTCCCGGAAGTCCTCCAGGGTGAACTCCGCCCGGCGCAGCTTCCGCTCCAGCTCCGCGGCGCGCTGGGCGTCCACCGCCTCCCGGGCGCGCTCCACCAGGGTCAGCACGTCGCCCATGCCCAGGATCCGGGAGGCCATACGGTCCGGGTGGAAGGGCTCCAGGGCCTCCAGCTTCTCCCCGGTCCCCACGAACATCACCGGCCGGCCCACCGCGGCCACCACCGACAGCGCGGCGCCACCCCGGGCGTCCCCGTCCAGCTTGGTCAGGATCACCCCGTCGATGGCAAGCGCCTCGTGGAACCGCTGTGCCACCCGCACCGCCTCCTGGCCGGTCATGGCGTCCACCACCAGGAGGACGTAGTGGGCGCCCGCAGCCTCCCGGACCCGGCGCAGCTCCTGCAGGAGGTCGTCGTCCACGTGCACCCGACCCGCGGTGTCTACCAGGACGAAGTCGTAGCCCGCGGAACGCGCGTGGTCCACCGCGGACCGCGCCACCTCTGCGGGGTCTGTGAGGTCTGCGGCGAACACCGCAACACCCGCCCGCTCGCCCACCACCTGGAGCTGGCGGACCGCCGCGGGGCGCTGCAGGTCCGCGGCCACCAGCAGGGGCCGCCGGCCGCGTCTGCGCAGGTACAGGGCCAGCTTCGCCGCCTGCGTGGTCTTGCCGGTGCCGTGCAGCCCGCACAGGAGCACCACGGTGGGGGGCCTGGGAGCGGGCACCAGCTCCCGGTGCTCCCCGCCCAGCAGGCGGACCAGCTCCTCGTACACCACCTGGACCACCTGCTGGGCCGGGGTGAGGCTCTTCCACACCTCCCGTCCCACCGCGGCCTCGCGGACCCGGGCGATGAAGTCCCGCACCACCTGCACGTGCACGTCCGCCTCCAGCAGGGCCAGGCGCACCTCCCGGACCGCGGCGTCCACGTCCTCGGGCCGCAGCACCCCACGCCCGCTCAGGCGTCGGAACACGCCCACCAGCCGCTCCTGCAGGGCCTCAAACACCGTGCACCCTCCGCGTTCCCCGGTACACCCGGTAGCCCCCGCCCCGCTCCACCTCTTCCGCCTCCCCGAAGACCTCCGCCACCAGCCGGCCCAAAGTTTTCGCGCCCTGCGCGGTCCGGGCCACCAGGTAGAACGAGCCACCCGGCTTCAGGTGCGCAGGGGCGCCTTCCACCATGGCCCGCACCACCGCCCGGCCGGCCCGGATGGGCGGGTTGGTGGCGATGACGTCAAAGGTGCGCCCCGCCACCGGCTCGTACAGGTTCCCCTGCAGCGCCTCCACGTTGAGGATCCCGCAGCGCCGGGCGTTCTCCCTCGCCAGCTCCACCGCCCGCGGGTTGATGTCCACCAGCACCGCGCGACCCCGGACGGCCAGGCTCGCCGCCACGATCCCCACCACCCCGTACCCGCAGCCGAGGTCCAGCACCTCGTCCTCGGGGCCCACCTCCAGCGCCTCCAGTAGCAGGCGGGTGCCCCGGTCCACCCCGCGGTAGGAGAACACCCCGCGGTCCGTGAGGAACTGAAACCGCCGGCCCCCGAACTCCAGCTCCACCACCCGGGGCCGGGAGGGCACTTGAGGGGCCGGGCTGAAGTAATGGGCCGCCTGCCGGCGAGTCACAGCAGCTCCCGCAGGGCCCGGACCCTCGCCAGGAGCCGCTGCGCCACCCTCCCCCTGACCGTCCTGCGGATCTCTCCCTCCAGGCCGTCCAGCTCCCGCAGCAACAGCTGCCGGCGCCGGTCCTCCCCCCGGGCCCGCTGTACCAGCCCCAGCAGCTCCTCGTACCGGACCAGCTCCGCCAGGGACCGGCGCAGGCTGTCGTGGATGGCCTGCCGGGTGACGCCCAGGCGTTCCGCGATCTCCGACAGGGACAGGTCGTCGTGGAAGTACAGGGCCACCAGCTGCTGCTGCCGCGGGGTCAGCAGCCGCGCGTACGCGTCGAACAGCCGGATGACGGTGAACCGGTCGGCCAGCAGGCGGTCCGTGGCCATCTCCTGTAAAGTCTCCTCCCTTTACAGGAGAAGGCTACCACACCGCGCGGCGAGCATCAACCAGAGCCGCGGGGAAGACGGACCACCGCCGCGGCCCCGCAGAAGGCCGCCGCGCCCAGCGACGCAAACGCCACGCCCCAGCCCGCGCGGTCCAGCAGCCACCCGAACACCGCGGGGGAGATGGCGGTCACCAAAAAGCCCAGGCCCGACTGGACGGCCATGGTGGTACCCAGCCACCGCGGGTCCGCGGCCTCCGCCACGGCTGCGGAAAGCGTGCTGGACTCCGCGGTGACCAGCAGGCCGTACAGGAACGCGAGCGGCAGCACCACCCCCGTCCCCAGGGGAAGGGTCCAGCCCACGGCGAACGACACCGTGGCGGAGGCCAGCAGGACCGCCACCACCGTGGGGCGCCGGCCCACGCGGTCGGAGACCCACCCGCCCAGGGCGTTAGTGGCCGCGCCCGCCAGGAGCACCACCGAACCGAAGGCCGCCCCCCGCGCGGCAGCGGAACTGAGGGGGACGCCCTGTCCGGCCCACAGGGCTGCGAGGAACGCGGAAAGCCAGGCCCGCATCCCGAACAGCTCCCAGTTGTGGGCCGCGTACGCCACCACGTACCGAATGGCGGTGCGGTTGCCCAGGACCTCCCGCAGCCGCAGCTCGGCACGGGGCTGCCGGGGCGGGTCGTGGGCGATGCGCCAGGCCACCGCAAGGGCGACGAAGGGACCTGCCGCAGGCACCAGGAAGCTCCACCGCCAGCCCCACGGCAGCAGGGCCCCCGCCACGGCCAGCGAGAGGGCCGCACCGACGCTGAAGCAGGCGATGTACAGCCCCATGGCGGCGCCCCGCTGTCCGGCTTCAAACCGCTCCACCACCAGCCGCATCCCCGGCATGTAGGTACCGGCCAGGCCGGCGCCGCACAGCAACCGCAGCGCGAAGGCAGAGCCGAAGTCCCGCGCCAGCAAGGGGAACGCGAGGTTCGCCAGGCCGTTCCACAGGGCCGACAGGAGGTAGATGCGGCGCACGCCCCACACGTCCGTGAGGGTGGACAGGACCAGCACCGCGAGGGTGTAGCCCAGCTGCTGTGCCGCGAACACCGCCCCCGCCCGTCCCGCGGACAGGTTCCACTCCCGCTGCAGGACCGGCAGCGCCGCGGCGTAGCCCGAGAAGGTGAGCATGGTCCCCACCTCCGCGGCGCACAGCAGGACCAGCCACCTCCAGGACGGGGGGAGCTTCACGCCTCCGGCAGGAGGGCGTCCACGAACGCCTCAGGGTCGAAGGCCTCGAGGTCGTCCGGCCCCTCGCCCGTACCCACCAGCTTCACCGGCAGGCCCAGCTGGTGCCCGATGGCGAGGACCACACCGCCCTTCGCGCTGGTGTCCAGCTTGCTCAACACCACCCCGGTGGCACCCGCGGCCTCCCGGAACTGCCGCGCCTGCTGCAGGGCGTTCTGCCCCGTGGTGGCGTCCAGCACCAGGAGGGACTCGCACGGGCAGTCCGGCAAAAGACGAACCAGCACCCGCCGGATCTTCCGGAGCTCCTCCATGAGGTTCGCCTTCGTGTGGAGGCGGCCCGCGGTATCGGCCACCAGCACGTCCGCGTGGCGGCTCAAAGTGGCCTGCGCGGCGTCGTGCACCACCGCCGCGGGGTCTGCGCCCTCCCGGTGGCGCACCAGTTCTGCCCCCGCGCGGCGCGCCCAGACCTCCAGCTGGTCGATGGCCGCAGCCCGGAAGGTGTCCGCCGCGGCCAGCACCACGCGCTTGCCCCGCGCGCTCAGGTGGCACGCCAGCTTGCCTGCGGTGGTGGTCTTCCCGGACCCGTTCACGCCCACCACCAGCACCACCGCGGGAGGAGGCTCGAGTTGAAGGGGCTGGGGCTCGGGCAGGAAGCCCCGCAGGACCTGGCGGAGGGCCGCGCGAACCTCTTCCGGCCGCCGGAGTCCAGCGCGCACCCGGCGCCGGAGCTCCTCCACCGCCTCCGCGGCGACCTCCACGCCCACGTCGGAGGCCAAAAGCGCCTCCTCCACCTGCTCGAAGAAACTGTCGTCCGGGGGACGCGTGAAGGCGTCCTGGAGGTGGTCCGCGATGGCCTGGCGCGTCCTGCGCAGCCCCTCCCGGATCCTGCCCCACAGGCCCGCACGTCCGGCTACGTCCACGGGACCTCCACGCCCGCACCCGCCTCCGCCGCCCGCCGCAGCGCCAGCACCCCCACCGCCACGTCCTGCACGGCCACGCCCACGGACTTGAACAGGGTCACCTCTTCGGGCCCGCGCCGTCCCAGGGAGGGGTCGTCTACGAGCCGGCCGAGCTCGACAGCGCGTCCCCAGTCGAAAACCCCCTCCGCGGCGGCCTGGATCAGGTCCCCGGCTTCGGCCCGGGCCGCCTCCAGGCTGTCCACCACCACCCGCGCGCGGCCGACCACCTCCGCGGGGACTTCCCGCATCTGCGGGGTGAACGCACCGATGGCGTTGACGTGGGCACCAGAGGCCAGGTCCGAAGCCGCGAACACGGGCTGGTGGCTGGGCGTGGCGGTCACCACCACCTCCGCGCCCCGTACCGCGGCCTCCGGGGAGGGCGCGGCGAACACCGAAGCGCCCTCCAACCAGGGTTGCTGTCTGGCCCAGTCCGCGAACGCCTCTCTGTGGGACGGGGTGGGACAGTACACCCGCACCTGGGTCACCGCGCGCACCGTGCACACCGCTTCCAGCTGCCTGCGGGCCTGTCCCCCGCACCCGAACAGCGCCACCACCCCGGCCTCCCTGCGGGCCAGCAGATCCGTGGCGAGCCCGGTAGCGGCTCCTGTGCGGAGCGCGGTGAGGGAGGCGCCTTCCACCAGGCCCAGGGGCGTCCCCGTATCCGGGTCCTGGACGAGCACCGCAGCCTGGATGGTGGGAAGCCCTCGCGCGAGGTTGCCGGGGAACACCGTCACCGCCTTCACGCCCAGCCCCAGTCCGTCTACGAAAGCAGGCATCCACAGGGCCGTCCCTGCAGAGGTGTCCAGGTGCACCCGCAGAGGCACCCGTGCCCGACCGCCCGACAGCGCCCGGAACGCCTGTCGGACCGCCTCAATGGCATCCCGCATGGGGACCAAGCGGTCCACTTCCGCGGCGCTCACGACCCGGAGGCTCGGCACGGGCCCTCCGAAGCCGCGTCGCGCCTCAGGCCTGGGGCGGAGGCGGCGGGGCCTGCTGCGGCAGCTCCACCGGGATCCGGGGGACCTCCAGGGCCGCGGGCGGCGGCTCCGGGGACGCCGGCTTGACCGGGGCGGGCAGCAGCGCCTCCTCCAGGACCTCGTCCATGTGCTCCACGAAACGGAACCGCAGCGCCCGGCGCACGTTCTCGGGGATCTCGTGCATGTCCCGCTCGTTCTCCTTCGGCAGGATGACGGTGCGGATCCCCGCGCGGTGCGCCGCGATCACCTTCTCCTTCAGCCCACCCACCGGCAGGACCTTCCCCCGGAGGGTGATCTCGCCCGTCATGGCCACGTCCTTGCGGACGGGGCGTCCGCTCAGGGCCGAGGCCAGGGCTGTGGCCATGGTGATCCCCGCGGAGGGGCCCTCCTTGGGCTGCGCGCCCGCGGGCACGTGGATGTGCACGTCGAACTTGCTGTACCAGTCCTCGTCCACGCCCAGCCGGCGGCTGCGGGACCGCACGTAGGACACCGCGGCGTTGGCGGACTCCTTCATGACCTCGCCCAGCTGGCCGGTGAGGACCAGCTTGCCGTTGCCCTTCACCAGGGTGGCCTCCACGGTGACGATGTCGCCCCCGGTCTCCGCCCACACCAGGCCCGTGGCCGCACCCACCTCGTCCTGCTTCTCCGCCAAGCCGTAGCGGAACTTGGGCGGGCCGAGGAAGCGGTGCAGCATCTTGGCGGTCACCCGCCTGGGCGCCTTGGGGTCCCCGGAGGCCACCAGGGTGGCCACCTTCCGGCAGATGGTGCCGATCTCCCGCTCCAGGTTCCGGACCCCCGCTTCCCGGGTGTACTCCCGGATGATCCGCCGCAGGGCTGCGTCCGTGATCTGCAGCCCGAAGTCTACTAGCCCGTTCTCCTTCCGCTGCTTGGGCACCAGGAAGTGCCGGGCGATCCCCAGCTTCTCCTGCTCGATGTAGCCGGGGAAGCGGATCACCTCCATGCGGTCCCGCAGGGCCGGCGGGATGGTGTCCAGCACGTTGGCGGTGCAGATGAACATGACCTCGCTGAGGTCGAAGGGCAGCTCCAGGTAGTGGTCGCTGAAGGCGTGGTTCTGCTCGGGGTCCAAGGCCTCCAGCAGCGCTGCGGAGGGGTCCCCCCGGAAGTCCATCCCCAGCTTGTCGATCTCGTCCAGCATGAACACGGGGTTCTTGCTGCCCGCGGTCTTCATGCCCTGGATGATGCGGCCGGGCAGGGCCCCCACGTACGTGCGCCGGTGGCCCCGGATCTCCGCCTCGTCCCGCACCCCCCCCAGGGAGATGCGGACGAACTTACGGCCCAGGGCCCGCGCGATGGACTTCCCCAGAGACGTCTTGCCAACGCCCGGCGGACCCACGAAGCACAGGATGGGGCCCTTGGACTGGGGGCTCAGCTTGCGCACCGCCAGGTACTCCACGATGCGCTCCTTCGCCTTCTCGAGCCCGTAGTGGTCCTCGTCCAGGATCTTGCGGGCCTCCGGGATGTCCAGGCGGTCCTCCGTGCGCACGCTCCACGGCAGGGCCAGGATCCAGTCCAGGTAGGTCCGGACCACCACCGCCTCCGCCACCATGGGCGGCATCTTCTCCAGCCGGCCCAGCTCCTCCAGGGCCTTCTCCTTCACGGGTTCCGGCAGGTTGGCGGCCTCGATCTTCTTCCGGTACTCCTCCACCTCCGCCTGGCGCTCGTCCTTCTCGCCCAGCTCCTGCTGGATGGCCTTCATCTGCTCCTTCAGGTAGTACTCGCGCTGGGACTTCTCCATGGACTTGCGGACCCGGTTCTGGATCTTCCGCTCCAGGTCCAGGATGTTGATCTCCCGCGCCAGCACCTGGGAGACGAACTCCAGGCGACTGGTTACGTCCAGCTCCAGCACCTTCTGCCGCTCCTCGGTCTTGAGGGGCAGGTGCTGGGCCACCAGGTCCGCCAGCTTGCCGGGCTCCTCCGCGTTCATCACCGCCATGTACGCCTCGGGGGCTACGGTACGGCTCAGCCTCGCGTACCGTTCGAACTGGGAGGTCACCCCCCGCATGAGGGCCTCGATCTCCAGGGTCCGCTCCGTGGGGTCCTCCACGGTCCGTACGTGGGCCAGGAAGAAGGGGTCCGTGTGCACGAACCCCTCCAGGTGGACCCGGACCAACCCCTCCACCATGACCTGCAGGACCCCGTCCGGCTGCTTGCCCACGTTGAGGACCCGGGCGACCACGCCCCACTCGTACAGGTCCTCCGGCTTGGGGTCCTCCACGTTTTCGTCCCGCTGGCAGACCAAGGCCAGCAGGCGGTCGGACTCCAGGGACCGCTCCAGGGCCCGGACCGACTTGGGCCGGCCGACCCCGAGGGCGATGGGCATGTGGGGGAGCACCACCACGCCCTTCAGCGCGAGGACGGGAAGCTGCGTGGGATAGACCGTCTTCGTCTGGCTCATGCCGAACCTCCGTCGGGTGCCCCTGTCCGCGGCGCACCCGAACCCCTACTCGTATTTACGCACACCGCGACCCCAGGATTCCAACGCCGCCCGGGCGCCGGGGAGCCGGTGCCGACACGTACCCGCGCCGCGGGCCCTACCGGGAGGGACCCGCGTGCGCTCACGAGGCGGGCTTCTCCTTGGCTAGCCGTTTGGCCTCCGCGGCGGTGATGAGGATGGGCCGGGCCCGGCGCTCCACCGACTCCAGGGTGATGACGCACCGCTTGATGTCCGGCCGGGAGGGGATCTCGTACATCACGTCCAGCATGATGTCCTCGAGGATGGTCCGCAGACCCCGGGCACCCGTGTTCCGGGCTAGGGCCTCCCGGGCGATGGCCCGCAGGGCGTCCTCCGCCACCACCAGGTCTACCCCGTCCATCTCCAGGATCTTCTGGTACTGGCGGACCAGGGCGTTCTTGGGCTCCACCAGGATCCGCACCAGGTGGTCCTCCGTGAGGGGCTCCAGGGGGACCACCACCGGCAGCCGCCCGATGAACTCGGGGATGAGGCCGTAGCGCAGGAGGTCCTGGGGCATCACCTGCCGGAGCAGCTCCCCCGTGTCCCGCACCTTGGGGTTCGACTGGGCGCCGAAGCCCATGCTGGACTGGCGGACCCGGGCCTCGATGATCTTGTCCAGGCCCTCGAACGCCCCTCCGCAGATGAACAGGATGTTGGTGGTGTCTACCTGGATGAACTCCTGGTGGGGGTGCTTGCGGCCGCCCTGGGGCGGCACGTTGGCCACCGTGCCCTCCAGGATCTTCAGCAGGGCCTGCTGCACGCCCTCGCCGGACACGTCCCGGGTGATGGAGGGGTTCTCGGACTTGCGGGCGATCTTGTCCACCTCGTCGATGTACACGATCCCCCGCTCCGCCTTCTTCACGTCGTAGTCCGCCGCCTGGACCAGCCGGAGGAGGATGTTCTCCACGTCCTCACCCACGTACCCCGCCTCCGTGAGGCTGGTGGCGTCCGCGATGGCGAACGGGACGTCCAGGATCTTGGCGAGGGTCTGGGCCAGGTGGGTCTTCCCGCAGCCCGTGGGCCCGATGAGGAGGATGTTGCTCTTCTGGAGTTCCACGTCGGTGGGCCGCCGGTGGGCGATGCGCTTGTAGTGGTTGTAGACCGCCACCGACAGCACCTTCTTGGCCCGCTCCTGCCCGACCACGTACTGGCACAGGGTCTCGTAGATCTCGTGCGGCTTCGGCAGGCTGCGGGGGCCCCGTTCCTCCTGCTCCCCGTACAGCTCCTCCTCGATGATCTCGTTGCACAGCTCGATGCACTCGTCGCAGATGTAGACCCCGGGACCCGCCACCAGCTTGCGGACCTGCTCCTGGCCCTTTCCGCAGAAGGAGCACTTCAACCGCTCCCGCTCATCCCCGAAGCGGAACATGCGACCCCCTCGCCGTCCTTGATCCCGGTCCCCTGTCACGGCCGCGTGAAGACCGTCCCACGGGTCCAGAGCAACTTCCCTGCCTCACCGCGCGAGCCGCGCCAGCTTCTCGCTGCGCGGCTCGATCACCAGGTCGATCAGGCCGTACTCCTTGGCCTGCTGCGCGCTCATGTAGAAGTCCCGGTCGGTGTCCCGCTCGATGCGCTCCAGGGGCTGGCCCGTGTGGCGGGCCAGGATCTCGTTGAGGATCTTCCGGAGCTCGATGACCTCCTTGGCCCGGATGGCGATGTCCACTGCCTGGCCCTGGGCCCCGCCCCACGGCTGGTGGATCATGATCCGGGAGTACGGCAAGGCCCCCCGCTTTCCCTTCGCCCCGCCCGCCAGCAGCAGGGCGGCTACGGAGGCCGCCATGCCCACGCAGATGGTGGCCACGTCCGGCTGGATGTGCTGCATGGTGTCGTAGATGGCCAGCCCGGCGGTCATGGATCCCCCCGGGCTGTTGATGTACAGCTGGATGTCCTTTTCGGGGTCCTCGTAGGCCAGAAACAGCATCTGGGCGATCACGAGGTTGGCCACCTCGTCGTCCACGATCCCGCCCAGGAAGATGATGCGCTCCTTGAGCAGACGGGAGTAGATGTCGTACGCCCGCTCGCCCCGGGCGCTCTGCTCCACCACGATGGGAACCAGGGTCACGGCTCTCCCTCCTCCTGGGACGCTGCCCGGGCAGCCGCCTCCGCGGTCACCGCACCACCGGACGCCCGCTCCACCAGGTAGGCCACCGCCCGGCGGCGCCGCAGGGACGCCCGCAGCCTCGCCATCCCGCCCGTGCGCTCGAGCAACTCCCGGACCTCCTCCGGGCTGCGGCCGCTATCCCCCGCCAGGTTCTGGACCGCCTGGGCCACCTCCTCTTCGGACGGCTGCAGCCCCTCCGCTTCGGCGACAGCGTCCAGCACCAGCCGGGTGCGGACCCGGGACTCCGCCTGCGGCCGGAACTCGTCGTGCACCTGCTCGGCGGACTTGCCCACCAGCTGCAGGTATCGGTCCCACGACAGGCCCCGGCGCCGGAGCTCCTCCTCCAGGTCCTCCAGCAGGTTGTGCACCTCCGCGTGCACCAGGCTCTCGGGCACCTCCACCTGGGAGGCGTCCACCACCGCCTGCAACACCCGCTGTTCGTACTCCGCCCGCGCCTGGGCGCTGGCCCGCGCCTGCAGCCTCGCCCGCAGGTCCTCCCGCAGTTCCGCCAGCGTCTGGTGGTCGCTGGCGATCTGCGCGAACGCGTCGTCCAGGGCGGGCAGCTCCCGCAGCCGCACCTCCACCACGGAGAACCGCACCGGCCCGGCTTCCCCTTCCCACTCCACCTCGTCTCCCGCGGACCGGCCCTCCAGCAGCGCGCTCAGGGTCTGGGGAGTCTCCCCGCCCCCGACTTCCAGCATCATCTCCCGGCCCTGCGCGAACCGCCGCTCGCCCTCCGGCGCCTGCAGGACCTGCACCAGCACGAAGTCCCCGCCTGACGCGGGTCCCTGCTTGGGCAGCAGCTGCGCGTACCGGGCCCGCAACGCCTCCAGGGTGCGCTGGACCTCCTCCTCGCCCACCCGGGGTTCCTCGAAGGGGATCCTCAGCTCGCGGTAGTCGCCCAGCCTGACCTCCGGCTCCACCTCCACCCGCGCCACCACCCGCAGGGGCTTTCCCTCCTCGATCTGGGCCTGCTCGAACCGGGGCCGGCTGATGGGCCGGATGCCGCTCTGCTGGACCGCCTCCCGGTACGCCTCCGGCAGCAGCCGTTCCAGCGCCTCCTCGTACACCGCGTCCCGGCCCACGTACCGCTCCACCACCGACCGGGGAGCCCGGCCTGGCCGGAAGCCTGGGATCCTGGCCCGCTGGCTCACCCTCACGACCCCTTGGGCCACCGCCCGCGCCACCCGGTCCTCGGGGACCTCGATCTCCAGCACCGCGGTGCTCCCCGGCTCCCGCCGGACGCTCAACACCTTCACCCTTCAACCTCCCGAACCGCCTTGCGGCGCCTTCCTGGTGCGGGCGGAGGGATTCGAACCCCCACGGGATACAGCCCACGGGATCCTAAGTCCCGCGCGTCTACCGTTCCGCCACGCCCGCCCGGTCCTGGCCTCCTGCCAAGAAAACGTCGAACCCCGCAGCTGCCTGCGGGGTGTATGCAACCACCTTGCCGGACCCCGCGGCGTCCCCGCGGGCCGCCCGTCTGCACTTCTGGAGGGCCGTGCAGGACTCGAACCTGCAACCTTGGGATTAAGAGTCCCCTGCTCTACCAGTTGAGCTAACGGCCCACCGCGGATTTTACCAACGGCCCTGCAGGGTGTCCAGAACGTCCGGTCGCCTTCCGGCTCACGCGTCCACCACCGCGGTGGCCTCCACCACGCTCCTGGAGTCCGCGAAGCCCCTCAGAGGACCGCCGGCTCGCGGTACTCCCCCCACACGGCCCGGAACACGTCGCAGATCTCCCCCAGGCTGGCGTACGCCTTCACCGCCTCCAGGATGGGGTACATGGTGTTTCCGCCGGCCTCCGCCACCCGGCGCAGCTCCGCCAGGCACGCCCGGACCCGCTCGGGGTCCCGCTCCGCCCGGACCCGCTTCAACCGCTCCACCTGCCGGCGCTCCACCTCCGGCGGGATCCGGAGGATGGGGATGGGCTGCGGCTCGCCGGAGACGAACTCGTTCACGCCCACCACGATCTTCTCCTTGCGCTCCAGCTGCTGCTGGTAGCGGTAGGCGGCGTCCGCGATCTCCCGCTGGGGGAAGCCGGCCTCCACCGCCGCCAGCATCCCGCCCAGCTCGTCGATCCTCCGGATGTACCGCCAGGCCTCCTCCTCGATGCGGTTCGTGAGGGACTCCACGAAGTACGAGCCCCCCAGCGGGTCCACGGTGTTCGCCACCCCGCTCTCGTACGCCAGGATCTGCTGGGTCCGCAGGGCCACCGTGACCGCCTCCTCCGTGGGCAGGGCGTACGTCTCGTCCATGGAGTTGGTGTGCAGGGACTGGACCCCGCCCAGCACCGCGGCCAGGGCCTGGAGGGCCACCCGGGCGATGTTGTTGAGGGGCTGCTGGGCGGTGAGGGACACCCCCGCGGTCTGGGCGTGGGTCCGCAGCATCCACGACCGCGGGTTGCGGGCGCCGAACCGCTCCCGCATGATGCGGGCCCACATGCGCCGGGCGGCCCGCAGCTTGGCGATCTCCTCGAAGAAGTCGTTGTGGACGTCGAAGAAGAAGCTCAGCCGGGGGGCGAAGTCGTCCACGTCCAGCCCCCGTTCGATCCCCGCCTGCACGTAGGCGATGCCGTCCGCGAGGGTGAAGGCCAGCTCCTGCACCGCGGTGGCGCCCGCCTCCCGGATGTGGTAGCCGCTGATGCTGATGGGGTTCCACTGCGGGGTCTCCCGCACGCAGAACTCGAAGGTGTCCACCACCAGCTTCATGCTGGGCCGGGGCGGGACGATCCACTCCTTCTGCGCGATGAACTCCTTCAGGCAGTCGTTCTGGATGGTCCCCCGAAGCTTGGACCGCGGGATGCCCCGCCGGTCCGCCAGCGCCACGTACATGGCGTACAGCACCGCCGCGGGCGCGTTGATGGTCATGGAGGTGCTCACCTCGTCCAGGGGGATCCCCTGGAACAGCAGCTCCATGTCCGCCAGGGTGTCCACCGCCACCCCCTCCCGGCCCACCTCGCCCACGGCCCGCGGGTGGTCGGAGTCGTACCCCATCAGGGTCGGCATGTCGAAGGCCACGCTCAGGCCCGTCTGGCCCTGCTGCAGCAGGTAGTGGAAGCGGCGGTTGGTGTCCTCCGCGGTCCCGAAGCCCGCGAACTGCCGCATGGTCCACAGCCGGCCCCGGTACATGGTGGCGTGGATGCCGCGGGTGAATGGGTACTCCCCCGGGTAACCGATGTCCCGGTGGAAGTCCACCTGGGCGACGTCCTCCGGGCCGTACAGGCGCTCCACCGGCAGGTCCGACAGCGTGGTGAACCGCCACGGCCGCTCGGGCTGACGCTCGAGCGTCTCGCGCAGGGTCGTCTCCTCCCACCGCCGCCGCGCCGGTTCCACCCCTTCGCGCTCCCGCATGGCCGCCATCCCCACCACCTCCCCGGTCCTGCGCGTCAACCCTGCGCCTTGAGCCGGCGCACCTCTTCCGTGAGCTTCGGCACGATCTGGAACAGGTCCCCCACCACGCCCAGGCTCGCCACCTGGAAGATGGGCGCGTTGGGGTCCTTGTTGATGGCCACGATGTACTTGGACCCCGACATCCCCGCCAGGTGCTGGGGGGCGCCGGAGATCCCCACCGCGATGTACACCGTGGGGCTCACCGTCTTGCCCGTCTGGCCGATCTCGTAGTCGTGGGGCACCCACCCGCTGTCCACGGGTGGCCGCGACGAACCCACCGCCGCCCCCAGCTCCGCGGCCAGGGCGTCCAGCAGGGCGAAGTTCTCCGGACCCCGCAGGCCCCGGCCGCCCGAGACGACCACGTCCGCCTCCGTGAGGGAGACCCGCTCCCGCTGCAGGGAACGCGTCTCCACCAACCGGGTGCGGGGCTCGGGGACCTGTACCTCGACCACCTCCACCTCCGCACCGCGCCCCTCGCGACGGTCTGCAGGCGCGAACACCTTCGGCAGCACCACCGCCAGGTGCGGCCCGTCCCCCACGTACTCCACGGTCCCCATGACCTTGCGGGTGTACATGGGGCGCCGCGCCTGCAGCCGTCCGTCCTGCACCCACAGGGCCTCCACGTCCGTGACCACCCCGGCGCCCACCCGTGCCGCCAACCTCGGGGCGCAGTCCCGTCCCCACGCGGTGGACGGCACCATCACCAGCCAGGGAGCACGCTGCCGCACGAGGTTGCTGAGGACCTCCGTGTAGGCCTCGGTGCTGTAGGAGCTCAGGTGCGGGTGTTCCACGCACAGCACCGCGTCCGCGCCGTACTCCCCCAGCGTCCGCGGTAGCCCGCCGAGAGGGTGGCCCAGGGCCACCGCCACCAGCCGGCCGCCCCGGCCGTCCGCCAGCTCGCGGCCCTTGCCCAGCAGCTCCAGGGTGATCCGACGCGGGCTGCCGCCCGCGTGGTCGGCGACTACCCAGACGTCGTTTCCCATCGGGCTCACCTCACAGGACTTTAGCGGTTTCCTGCAGGAACTGCGCGATCAACCGCGCGCCCTCTTCGGGCGAGTCAGGGGTCACCACCCGGCCCGCCTCCCGCCGCGGGGGCGGGTCGAACCGGCTGTAGCGCACCCGCGCCGCCTCCGCTCCCACCTGCGCGGGCTCTAGCCCCAGGTCCCGCAGGCCCAGAGTGCGGATCTCCTTCCGCTTGGCTTTCATGATGCCTGGCAGGGTGGGGTACCGGGGCTCGTTGATGGTACGCTCCACGGTGAACACCGCGGGCAGCGGGACCTGCAGCACCTCCACGCCCCCTTCCACCTCCCGCTCCACCGTGGCGACGCCGTCTGAGATGTCCAGCCTGGAGATGGCGGTGGCCTGCGGTAGAGCCAGGTACTCGGCCAGGGCGGGCCCCACCACGGAAGCGTTGTCGTCCGTGGCCAGCCGGCCGCACAGCACCAGGTCGTAGCGCAGCTGCCGGATGGTCTCCGCCAGCACGCGGGCCACCCCCAGGTGGTCCGCACCGTCCAGGGCAGGGTCCTGCACGTGCACGGCCTCGTCCGCGCCCATGGCGAGGGCCGTGCGCAGGGCCTCGGTGGCCCGGGCGGGCCCCACGCACACCACCGTCACCGTGCCGCCGTGCTTTTCGCGCACCCGCAGGGCTTCCTCCACCGCGTGCTCGTCGTAGTAGTTGAGGATCCAGTTGAGGCCCTGCTCCTCGACCCCGCTGCCGTCCGGCCGGACCCGGATGGGCTGCTCGGTGTCCGGCACCTGCTTGACGCACACCACCACGTCCATGCGCTCCCTCCCGTCTACCAAACGTTCGTTAGCTCAAGCGAGCAGGTTGCGGGCGATGACCAACCTCTGGATCTCCGATGTGCCCTCGTAGATCTCCGTGATCTTCGCGTCCCGGAAGTACCGCTCCACCGGGTAGTCCTTGATGTACCCGTACCCTCCGAAGATCTGCACGCCCTGGTGTGCCGCGAACATGGCGGTCTCGGAAGCAGCTAGCTTGGCCATGGACGCTTCCACGGTACACCGTTTCCCCTGGTCCCGCAGCCACGCGGCCCGCAGGGTCAGCAGCCTCGCGGCGTCGATCCGGGTAGCCATGTCCGCGATCTTCCACTGGATGGCCTGGAACTCCGCGATGGGCCGGCCGAACTGCCGGCGCTCCCTGGCGTAGGCCACGCTCTCCTCCAGGGCCGCCCGGGCGATGCCCACCGCCTGCGCCGCGATGCCGATCCGGCCTCCGTCCAGGGTCGAGAGGGCCACCTTGAACCCCTCTCCCCGAGCTCCCAGGAGGTTGTCCCGAGGCACCCGGCAGTCCTGCAGCAGTACTTCGCAGGTGGAGGACGCCAGCAGGCCCATCTTCCGCTCCACCTTGCCCACGGAGATCCCCGGGTGGTCCCGCTCCACGATGAACGCGGAAATCCCCCGGGCCCCGGGCTCCGGCTCCGTGCGGGCGTACACGATGAACACCCACGCCTCTCGGGCGTTGGTCACGAACACCTTGGTGCCGTTCAGGACCCAACTGTCGCCGTCGAGCCGCGCGGTGGTCTGCAGGGAAGCCGCGTCCGAACCCGCCTGGGGCTCCGTGAGGCAGTAGCAGCCGATCTCCCGCCCGGAGGCCAGCACCGGCAGGTAGCGGCGCTTCTGCTGTTCGGTGCCGTAGCGGAGGATGGGGTCGCAGACCAACGAGTTGTTCACGGACAGGATGGCCGCGGTGGACGCGCAGGCCCGGGCCACCTCCTCCATGGCCAGCACGTACGCCACGTTGTCCATGCCCGCGCCCCCGTACTCCTCCGGCACCATCACCCCCATCAGGCCTAGCTCCGCCAGCCCCCGGACGATCTCCGCGGGGAATCTGTGTTCGGCGTCCAGCCGGGAGGCCACAGGGAGGATCTCCCGGGTGGCGAAGTCCCGCGCGGTCTGCTGGACCAGACGGTGCTCCTCGCTGAGGGCGAAGTCCATAGGGCCTCCGACACCCGGAATCCGTGCCCATGGTAGCGTCCCGCCCCGCGGGCGGCAACCGACGCGCAGGGAAAGGCCGCCCGCACGGTGTAACCGTCCGGGGGGTGAGGTCGTGGAGCGCATCCGGTCGCAGGTCCGCACCGACAGCGAGACCTTCCGGGAGAACGAGGCCTACCACCGAGCCCTGGCCCGGGAGCTGCGGGAGCGGCTGGAACAGGTCCGCCGGGGCGGGGGGGAGCGGGCCCAGCGCCGGCAGCGGGAGCTCGGGAAGATGACCGCGCGGGAGCGCATCGAGCACCTCCTGGACCCCGGATCCCCGTTCCTCGAGCTGTGCCCCCTGGCCGCGTGGGGGATGTACGACGGGGAAGCGCCCAGCGCGGGCATCGTCACGGGGATCGGCCGCGTGAGCGGGGTGGAGTGCGTGATCGTGGCCAACGACGCCACCGTGAAGGGCGGGACCTACTTCCCCCTGACGGTGAAGAAGCACCTGCGGGCGCAGGAGGTGGCGCTGCAGAACCGCCTGCCCTGCATCTACCTGGTGGACTCCGGCGGCGCCTACCTGCCCCTGCAGGCGGAGGTGTTTCCCGACCGCGACCACTTCGGCCGGATCTTCTACAACCAGGCCCGCATGAGCGCGCTCGGGATCCCCCAGATCGCCGCGGTCATGGGCTCCTGCACCGCGGGGGGCGCCTACGTGCCGGCGATGAGCGACGAGGCGGTGATCGTGCGGGGCACGGGCACCATCTTTTTGGGTGGCCCGCCCCTGGTGAAGGCCGCTACCGGCGAGGACGTCAGCGCGGAGGAGCTGGGGGGAGCCGACGTGCACGCCCGCCGGTCGGGGGTGGTGGACCACTACGCGGAGTCCGACGAGCACGCCCTGCAGATCGTCCGCCGGATCGTGGCCACCCTGAACCGCCGGAAGACGGTGGAGCTGGACGTCACCGAGCCGGAGGATCCCTACTACGACCCCGAAGAGCTGTACGGGATCCTCCCCCGGGACCTGCGCCAGCCCTACGACGTCCGGGAGGTCATCGCGCGGCTGGTGGACGGCAGCCGGTTCGCGGAGTTCAAGGCCCTGTACGGCACCACCCTGGTTTGCGGGTTCGCCCGCATCCACGGCATGCTGGTGGGGATCGTGGCCAACAACGGGGTCCTGTTCGTGGACAGCGCGGAAAAGGGCGCCCACTTCATCGAGCTGTGTGGGCAGCGGCGGGTGCCCATCGTCTTCCTGCAGAACATCACCGGGTTCATCGTGGGCCGCCAGTACGAGGCGGCGGGCATCGCCCGTGCGGGCGCCAAAATGGTCCACGCGGTGGCCACCAGCAACGTGCCGAAGTTCACCGTGATCGTCGGCGGGTCCTACGGAGCGGGCAACTACGCCATGTGCGGCCGCGCCTACGAACCGCGCTTCCTGTGGATGTGGCCCAACGCCCGCATCAACGTCATGGGCCCCGAACAGGCCGCGGGGGTCCTGGTCACCGTCAAACGGGACCAGCTGGCCCGGGAGGGCAAGACCCTCTCCCAGGAAGAGGCAGAGGCCATCGCCCGGCCCATCCTGGACAAGTACGAGCGGGAGGGCAACCCGTACTACAGCACCGCCCGTCTGTGGGACGACGGGATCCTGGACCCGCCCACCACCCGGGACGTGCTGGGGCTGGCCCTGTCGGCGGCGCTCAACGCCCCCATCGAGCCCATGAAGCCGGGCGTGTTCCGGATGTAGCCGTGGCGGACGTGCTGCGGGTGCGACGGGAAGCGGGCCGGTTGGACGTGGTCCTGAACCGGCCCCAGGTGCACAACGCCCTGAACCCGGAGCTGCTGGCGGCGCTGGTGGACGCGTTCCGGGACGCCGCGGCTCAGCCGGACGTCCGCTACGTGGTGGTGTCTGGGGAGGGTCCCTCCTTCTGCGCGGGCGCGGACCTGGAGTGGATGCGCCAGGCTGCCTCCGCCTCCTTTGAGGAGAACTGCGAGGACGCCGCCCGGGTGTTCCGCATGCTGGAGGCGGTGGCCCACTGCCCCAAGCCGGTGGTGGCGCGGGTGCACGGGGCGGCCCTCGGCGGCGGGGTGGGCTTGGTGGCCGCCTGCGACCTGGCCGTGGCCGCCCCCGATGCCACCTTCGGGCTGACGGAGGTGAGGCTCGGCCTGGTGCCCGCCATGATCCTTCCTTTTCTGCTGCGCAGGGCGCACCCCTCCGGCCTGGCCTGGGCGATCCTCACGGGCAGCCGGTTCCCCGCCACGAGGGCCCTGGAGATCGGCCTGGTGCACGCGGTGAGCGACCACCCGGACCGCGTGGTCTTTGAGTGGGGCGAAGCGTTCTTGGCCGCGGGCCCGCACGCGCTCGCGGAAGCCAAGCGCCTTCTGCGAACCCTCCCCCAGGTGTCCTGGGAACAGGCCCGCGACGAAGCGGTCCGGACCATCGCGGCGGCCCGCGTGGGACCGGAGGGGCAGGAGGGCATGCG
This sequence comes from bacterium, assembly GCA_046289555.1. GTDB lineage: Bacteria > Sysuimicrobiota > Sysuimicrobiia > Sysuimicrobiales > Sysuimicrobiaceae > Tepidifontimicrobium. Next base: position 7 of record JBKBVM010000014.1, on the reverse strand, counting down.
GGCGTTT
>JBKBVM010000149.1:0-4291 GCA_046289555.1 bacterium | reverse complement strand
CTCCAAGGAGGCGCGGGAGCACGAGCTGGTGGTGAGCCACGTCCGCGAGGCGCTCTCTTCCCTGTGTGCTCGGGTGGTGCAGGGCCCGCGGGAGGTGGTGACCCTCCCCAACGTCCACCACCTGCGCACGCGCTTTGCGTGCCGGCTGGCGGCCGACTGGACGGTGCTGGAAGTGGCCGAGCGCCTCCACCCCACCCCTGCGGTGGCGGGCCTCCCGGTGCGCAAAGCCCGCGAGTGGATCCGCAGTCGCGAGTCGCTGCCCCGGGGCTGGTACACCGGGGTCGTGGGGTGGGTGGATGGTGCGGGCGACGGAGAGCTGGCCGTGGCCATCCGGTGTGGGTTGCTGCGGGGCGGCCGCGCGTGGCTGTTCTCCGGCTGCGGGGTGGTGGCCGGCGCGGACCCGGAGCGCGAGTACCGGGAATCCCAGCTCAAGCTGCGACCCGTGATGGAGGCCTTCGGGGTCGGGGAACCGTGAGGGAGCCCGAGAACGCCACCTACGCCTTCTGCGGGGCCCTGGTGGACGAGCTGTGGCGGTGCGGGGTGCAGGAGCTGTGTCTCTGCCCGGGCTCCCGGTCCGCCCCTCTGGCCCTCAGCGCCTTCCGGCACCCCGGCCTGCGTACGTGGACGCTGCTGGACGAGCGCGGGGCAGGCTACTTCGCCTCGGGCGCCGCGCGGGCCTCGCGGCGACCCGTGGCGGTGCTGACGACGTCGGGGACGGCCGCGGCGAACCTGATGCCCGCGGTGGTGGAGGCGTACTTCGCCGGGGTACCCCTGGTCGTACTGACCGCCGACCGGCCCCACGAGCTGCGGGATTTCGGTGCCCTGCAGACGGTGGACCAGGTCCGCCTGTTCGGCAGGCACGTGAAGTGGTCCACGGACCTGCCCCTGCCTGAGGCAGACGAGCGGGCCCTGCGGTTCATCCGTAGCGTCGCCTGCCGGGCCGTGTGGGAGGCCTGCACGCCGCCACCCGGGCCGGTGCACGTGAACGTCCCCTTGAGGGAACCCCTGGTGCCGGTGCCCCAGGAGCGGCCGCACACCTCACCGGAGGCCCTGGGGGGCCGTCCTTCGGGCGTGCCCTACACGGCTTGGTCGGCCTCGGGCCCGGAGCCCTCCGAGGAACAGGTGGGCGAGCTGGTAGAGCGACTGGCCGCGTGTGAGCGGGGCCTAGTGGTGTGCGGGCCCGTGGACTGCCCGGGGTTCCCGGAGGCGCTGGCGGAGTTGGCCCGCGTGCTGGCGTACCCGGTGCTCGCGGACGCCCTCTCGCAGCTGCGGGCCGGCCCCCACGACCGGTCGCAGGTGGTGGACTGCCACGAGGCGTTGCTGCGCGTAGTGGGTCTAGTCTCGGAGCTGAAGCCGGACGTGGTGGTGCGGTTCGGTGGGACCCCTACCTCGCGCGCCGTGCAGGCCTACCTGGCCGGACACCCGGACGCTTTCCAAGTGGTGGTGCACGGTGGCGGGGCGTGGCCGGACCCGGACCACGTGGCGCACCGGGTGGTGCCCGCGGACCCCGCGGTCCTGTGCCGGGCCCTGCGCCAACGGCTGCGACCCCGGGATCCGGGAGAGTGGTGGCGGACCTGGCACCGCCTGCGGGAGGCGGCGCGGGAGGCGTTACAGCGTTTCCTCGCCGGCGTGGAGGAGCCCTTCGAAGGCCGGGTGTTCTTCGAGCTGGAGAAGCTCGTGCCGGACCCCTGCGTGGTCTTCGTGGGCAACAGTATGCCCGTGCGCGACCTGGACACCTTCTTCCCGTCCACACACAAGCACGTGCGGGTGCTGGCCAACCGCGGGGCCAGCGGCATCGACGGCGTAGTGAGCAGCGCCCTGGGGGTGGCGGCGGTAAGCGGGCATCCGGTGGTCCTGGTGCTGGGAGACCTGTCCCTGTACCACGACCTCAACGGGCTGCTGGCGGCCCGTCGGTTCGGCCTGGACCTGCTGGTGGTGCTGCTGCACAACGACGGTGGCGGCATCTTCTCCTTCCTGCCCCAGGCGGAGCACGGGGAGGGGTTCGAGGAACTCTTCGGGACGCCCCACGGGCTGGACTTCCAGCCCGCGGTGGAGATGTTCGGCGGGCAATTCCGGCGGGTGGCGGACTGGGAGGAATTCCGGACGGCGGTGCGGGAGGGGTTGAGGGCAGGCGGGCTGCAGGTGGTGGAGGTGCGGACGGACCGGCGCCGGAACGTGGAGCTGCACCGGCTGGCCTGGGAGGCGGTCCGCGAAGCGGTCAAGGAGAGCTGAAGGCGAACGCAACCGGAGGTGAGAGCGTGCGCATCGTATGGCACCGGGTGCGGGACTACACGGACATCCTGTACGAACACGGGGCGGAGGACGCGGCGGGGATCGCCAAGATTACCATCAACCGTCCGGAGGTGCGCAACGCCTTCCGGCCGGAGACGGTGATGGAGATGATCGACGCCTTCAGCCACGCCCGGGATGACGCCTCCGTAGGTGTGGTGCTGCTCACGGGCGCAGGCCGGGAGGCGTTCTGCTCCGGCGGGGACCAGCGGGTGCGGGGCCACGGCGGTTACGTGGGGCAGGACCGCATCCCGCGGCTCAACGTGCTGGACCTGCAGCGCCTGATCCGGGTCCTGCCCAAGCCCGTCATCGCCCTGGTGGCGGGGTACGCCATCGGGGGCGGCAACGTGCTGGCCACGGTGTGCGACCTCACCATCGCCGCGGACAACGCCGTCTTCGGCCAGACGGGTCCCAGGGTGGGCAGCTTCGACGCCGGCTACGGGTCCACGTACCTGGCCCGCATCGTGGGGCACAAGAAGGCCCGGGAGATCTGGTACCTGTGCCGGCAGTACACGGCCCAGCAGGCGCTGGAGATGGGGCTGGTGAACGCGGTGGTGCCGGTGGACCAGCTGGAGGAGGAGGGCGTGCGCTGGGCGCGGGAGATCCTGGAGAAAAGCCCCCTGGCCATCCGGCTGCTGAAGGCGGCGTTCAACGCGGACACGGACGGCCTCGCGGGGCTGCAGCAGCTGGGCGGGGACGCCACGCTGCTGTACTACCTGACCGACGAGGCCAAGGAGGGGCGGAATGCCTTCCTCGAGAAGCGCAAGCCCGACTTCTCCAAGTTCCCCCGCTTCCCGTGAAGCGCGGCGTTCTTTGGCGGGCTGGCGGGTGTGGTGGCTGGCAGCCCGGCCCGCCACCCTGCCCGCGGCCGTGGCCCCCGTGGTGGTGGGAAGCGCCACCGCGGCGAGCGCGGCCAGCTTCCACCTGCCCGCCGCCGCGGCTTCCCTGGCGGTGGCCCTGCTGGTTCAGGTGGGTACCAACCTGGCCAACGACGCCCACGACTACCTGCACGGTGCCGACCGCCTGCCGCGGCGGGGGCCGATCCGGGTGACCGCGGGAGGGCTGCTCACCCCCGGACAGGTGCTGCGGGGCGCTGCGGTGGCGTTCGGCCTGGCGTGCGCGGCGGGTCTGTACCTGGTGTGGCTGCGGGGCTGGCACCTGGTGCCGGTGGGCCTGGGCTGCGTGGCCGCGGGGGTGGCCTACACCTGGGGCCCCCGTTTCGGCTACCGGGGTCTCGGGGACCTGTTCGTGTTCGTGTTCTTCGGGCTCGTGGCGGTGGCCGGTACCGACTACGTGCAGACCGGCACGTGGCGGCCGCAGGCGCTGTGGGCGGCGGTGCCGGTGGGGCTCACGTGCACGTCCATCCTCGTGGTGAACAACCTGCGCGACATCCCCACGGACCGAGCCGCGGGCAAGCGCACCCTGGCGGTGCGGCTGGGCCCAGTGGGCAGCCGGGTGGAGTACGCCCTGTGCTGGCTCGTGGCGCTGGCCTGGCCGCTGGTGGTGCGCGGCCAGCTGGGGCCCCGCTTCTGGCTCCCGTGGATCGTCGCACCCCTCGTGGCCCGAACGGTCCGGTGGGTGTGGGGCCGCGACGACGGCCCGTCCCTCAACCGCGCGCTGCGGGACACCGCAAGGCTCCACCTGCTGTACGGCACCCTGCTGGCTGCAGCTTACGTGGTATGAAGATCCCCGACCCCGTGGCGTACTGGGCCGGCTCGGATCCGGACCGGCCCGCGCTGCGCTGGGCCGGCGGGGTTATGAGCTACGGCGAGCTGCACCGCCGGCAGCGGGCGGTGGCGTGCAGGCTGGCCGGGCTGGGGGTCACCCAGGGGGCGCGGGTGGCCTTGCTGCTGCGCAACGGTGTTCCCTTCGCCGTCCTCGCGGGCGCCCTGGCCCGTCTTGGGGCGGTGTGCGTGCCGCTCCACGTCCGGCTTGCAGCGCCGGAGCTGCGCTGGCGCCTGGAGGACTGCGCGCCTCACCTGGTGGTCACGGAGCCAGTGTT
>JBKBVM010000148.1:0-4315 GCA_046289555.1 bacterium | reverse complement strand
AACGAGAACGCCGACCCGCAGGTGTGCGAGGACCTGCTGGACGCGCTCGCCAAGCTGTTCCCGGACGGGGTGTGGCGGCACGACCGCGTGGACAGCAACGCCAGCGCCCACCTGAAGGCCGCCCTCACCGGCCCCGGCCAGGTCATCCCGGTCCACCAGGGGCGCCTGCTCCTGGGCCGGTGGCAGGCGGTGATGCTGGCGGAGTTCGACGGACCTCGAGAGCGCCGCGTCATCGTGGTGGTCCGCTAGCCGTACCTCCGCGCCCCCCGCAGGCCGGCCCCGGCTCAGCCTCCTGAGTCCCGGAGCTGCTCCGGAGACGCGGTGCCCCTGAATTCCCCCGACAGAATCAGGTGCCTGCTTCGCCGCGTGGGCACTATGCCAAGCTGTAACGTCTAGGCACGAACCGGGGGAGACAGGGAGATCTGTGTCAGGATGCCGGAAGCCCGCTCCAGCGCGGAGGTGGGGGCGGCAAGAACCGGCAACCTCGAAGCGATCTCCCGCAGCGCTTCGAGCGGGACTGGCCTGCGGTAGTCGATGCCCTCCTCGGAGGCGCATTCCAGGTACTCCCCGATCAGCTCCCGCAACGCTTCAACGGCCTCCTGGGGAGTTGTCCCGCACGCCGCGACGTCCAGCTCCAGACAGAGAGCCGCGTACTGCTCGTCGTCGGGGAATACCACGGCTGTGAACACCCGCTTTTCCTCACTCACCGTTCGAAACCTCTCGCTTAGTTTCGTGCGGTCTGCCCCGACCGTATAGCGAACGGTTGCACGCCCCCGTCCCTACCCTTCCCCCTCTCCCACCCGGACGGCCCGGCGGCGGGCACGCTGGTACAGATCCCAGATCTCCTCCACCGTGGTGGCGTCCTCGGGCCGCTTGTCGTCCCGGTACCGTCCGGTGAAGCGGGGGAACCGCAGCGCCAGTCCCGCGCCCTCCTTCAGGCGGCCCCACGCCACGGTGTGGGTGGGCGACAGGGTGATCTCCGCTCCCACCACCTCCAGCACCACGGCCGGGTGAAACCACACGTCCGGCTCCAGCTTGGAGTCCACCCTGGGAGGCCTGCGGTCCACCTGGTAGGGGCGCAGCCGCTGCGGCAGCTGCGCCAGGTCCTCGTCGGAAAACCCGCTGCCCACCTTGCAGAAGGTCCGGAAGGTGTCCTCGGACGGGTCGTAGGCTGCCACCAACAGGGCTCCGTACGTCCCGCTCCGGCGGCCGCGGCCGTAGAAGGCGCCCACCACCACCAGATCCAGGGTGTCCTGCAGCTCGGTGCGGTACTCCCTCTTGTGCTTGATCCACAGCCACCCGCGGGCGCCGGCCTGGTAGACGGCGTCCTCGGCTACCGACTTGCACAGCACCCCCTCACAGCCGTCCGCCACCGCCTGCTCGAAGAACGCGTCCAGCTCCTCCACACTGCGCACCAGCTTCCAGGTGGCCAGCTGCAGCCGGTCCCCGGGCCTCACGGCCCGCTCCAGGGCCCGCCGCCGCTCCAGGTACGGCCGGCGGGTCAGGTCGCCCCCCTCGCCGTACAGCAGGTCGAAACAGAACAGGCCCACGGGGATGCGCCGGGCCGCCTCCTCGATCCCGTACTTCCGGCGCCGCTGCATGAGCTCCTGGAACGGCCGCAGCTCACCGGACTCAGGGTCCACGGCCACGATCTCCGCCTCCAGGATGGCCCGCCTGGGCCGCAGCCCCTGCTGCAGCAACTCCACCGCGTCGGGGAACTGCTCCGTGATGTTCTCCAGGCGCCGCGAGAACAGCACCACCTTCCCGTCCAGGCGGTGGGCCTGCACCCGCTCACCGTCGTACTTGTACTCTGCGGCGCACACCCCGCCCAGCTTTGCCAGGATCTCCTCGCCGGTAGTGAGCCGTTGGGCCAGCATGGGCCGCACCGGGTGGCCGGGCCGGACCTCCATGGCCTCCACCGCGGATAGCCCGCCGCGCACCAGGGTCTCCGCCACCAGGCCCAGGTCCGAGCAGATGTTGTACGCCCGCTCCAAAGGCGCCCGGTTGGCCCGGCCTCCCGCGTACACCTCCGCCAGGGCGTCCAGGATGGACGCGTCCCCGACGCCCAGCCGCAACTTGCCCGTCACCGTGCGGACCAGGTAGCGGGCCTCCAGCGGCGTGGCGCGGCGCAGGAGGTCGGCTAGGGAGGAGATCTTCTGGGTCTGGGCTCCCTTCCCGGCTGCCTGGGCGATGGCCTCCAGGTGGTCGAACACCTCCTGCACGGTGAGGTGGGACCGACGGGCCCCTCTCTCGCCCAGCAGCTCCTCTGCCACCGTGCCCAGGTCGCCTCGCCGCCGAAGCAGCGACTGCACCCGGTCCTCCGCCACACCCGCGGCCTCCGCCACCGACCGGGCGGCCAGCTTCTCCGCGAGCCCGATCTCCACCCCCGCGAAGTCCGGCGCGATCTTGCCCTGGCACAGGTACACCACCTTCCGCAGCAGCGGCTTGGGCGTCTCCCCGAACAGCTCCGCCAGGACCTCGATGAGCTTCAGCCGGGCGGAGGTCTCCTCGAGCCGCTGGTACGCCTGCGCCAGGCGCGTGTACTGCATCGGACCGGCTCCTACTCCCTGGACCGCAGAAGCTCCGCCACCGGACGCCCCAGCAGCAGCCGGCCCAGCTTGCGGTGGCCGATCTTCAGGTAGTGGCGGCGCCACACCTCCACCACCTCCTCCTTGGTCCGCGCCGCGTCTAGCTCCTGCTTCACCTGCTCCAGGTACCGACGCTCCTCGTCGGGGTCTGCGAACACCGGTTCCCTTGCCATGGGTGACCTCCTCGGACCGGACTCCCACCCTGGGCTTCGACGGTTCTGCGGAGCGCTCCTCGGTCGTCCGGAGGCCCGCCCCCGCCGTATCATGCTAAGTATGACGCAGGCGGCGCGCGAGCGGCCCTCGTTCACGGACCCGCAGGCGTACCGACGCCTGGTGATCAAGGTGGGCAGCGCGGTGCTGGCGGGCCCGCACGGCCTGGAACAGCCCGTGCTGGACCGGCTGGCGGACGAGCTGGCGGAGCTGCGGGCCGAGGGACGCGAGGTGGTCGTGGTCTCCTCCGGAGCGGTGGCCGCGGGCGTGGCCCACCTGGGGCTTGCGGACCGGCCCACCACCATCCCCGCCAAGCAGGCGGCCGCCGCGGTGGGCCAGCCGCTCCTGGTGCGCGCGTGGGAGCAGGCGTTCGCCCGCCACGGGGTCTCGGTGGCCCAGGTGCTCCTCACCGCTCCGGACCTGGCGGACCGCTCCCGCTTCCTGCACGCCCGCCACACCCTGCAGACGCTGCTGAGGTGGGGCGTGGTGCCCGTGGTGAACGAAAACGACACCGTGGTGGTGGAGGAGGTCCAGTTCGGCGACAACGACCGGCTGTCTGTCCTCATCGCCACCCTGGTGGGCGCGGACCTCGTGCTGCTGCTGTCGGACGTGGAGGCGTTGTTCGAGCGGGACCCGCGCACCCACCCCCAGGCCCGCCCCATTCCTTGGGTAGAGCGGGTCGACCGGACCCTGCTGGAGTCCGCCGGAGAGGCCCCCAACGAGGTCGGCAGCGGCGGGATGCGCAGCAAGCTGCTGGCCGCGGAAAAGGCCCTGGCCGCGGGCATGCCGCTGCTGCTGCTGCCCGGACGGCGGGCGGGGGCGATCCGCGCCGCGCTGTCCGGGCAGCCTGTCGGCACGCTGTTCTGGGGTGGCGGCCGCCGGTACGGGGGCCGCAAGCTGTGGCTCTACCAGCTGCCCAAGCCCGCGGGAGAGCTGCTCCTTGATCACGGGGCGGCGCGAGCGCTGCGGGAGGGAGGGGCCTCTCTCCTGCCGGCAGGCGTGCGCGGGGTCCGGGGACAGTTCGGGGTGGGAGACCCGGTCCGCTGCTTGGACCCCCACGGCCGGCTGGTAGGCGTCGGACTGGTGAACTACAGCGCGGCGGAGATCGACCTCATCAAGGGGCTGCACACCCGCGACATCGAATCGCGCCTGGGGTACAAGCACTCCGATGAGGTCATCCACCGGGACCACTTCGCCTTAGCCAGCGAACTGGAGGCGGAAGCGCACGCGGTACGGGGGTCGGTATGATCGACGTCGCAAGCCAGATCCGCGAGATGGCAACCCGCGCCCGGCAGGCGGCCCGGGCCATGGCGTCGGCACCTCCCGCGGCCAAACGGGACGCGCTGCTGCGGCTGGCACAGCTGCTGGTGGACTCCTGGCCGGAGGTGGCCGAGGCCAACCGCGCCGACCTGGAGGAGGCCGCGGCTGCCGGGCTGTCCCGGCCGAAGCTGGACCGACTGCGGCTGGACGAGCGGGCGCGGGACGACCTGGTGGAGGGTCTGCGGCAGGTGGCCCAC
>JBKBVM010000147.1:0-4317 GCA_046289555.1 bacterium | reverse complement strand
CCTCAGGGCGGTGGGACTGCCCCGGCTCACGCCCCCTGACCCCTGTAGTGAAATCGCCTGAACAGGAATGGCTTAACCACGCGGGTTCCAGCCCTGCCGCTGTCAAACACGGGCTAGCGCGAGCACAGCTCGCGGTGTAGTGTCCTCGCAAAGGCGATCGGCAAGCGCACTCCCGGTGGAACACCGGCTCCTGACCAGGTCGGCCAGCGGGTGTTGGAGGTTTAGCAGCGGGACTGCGTCACCTGGGCTTGGAAGTCACGTTGCTCCGCGGTCCACCAACCCTTGATGAAAGCGAGGATCGAGTCGACGTCTTCATCTGTCAGAACATCTCGAAACGCAGGCATGGTCGGGGCATTGGGCGGGGCCATCATCCGCCGCATCATGGCGGTCATCTCGTCGCCGCCGTTCTTGATGATCTCCCTGAGTTGGCAGTCGGGATGGTGCCAGGTGTGGCCCCTCGCGTTGTGTCGGGGCGGGTAGTCCATCATCGACCCGCCCGTGGGCCCGCCGTGGCAGCTCAGGCAGTACTGGTTGTACAGGCGTTCGCCGCGGCGGACGTCCGGTGCTGAGGAATCCGAGGAGGCGCGGAACAGACGGTCACAGGCGGGGACCAAACCGAGGACCAGGACGAGCAGGGCGACGACCTTCACCGTTCCCCCCGACCGCAGCCCCGCACCAGGTGCCGTACACGAATGCTCGGACTACCGACCGCAGTATAACGGCAGGGTGAAGCCGGTCAAGATACCCTGAGGGACTTCACGTAGGGTGACCCATGGCTAAGGGCCAGGGGGCTCGACCCTCACGGGGGCGTTGAAGCCCTCCAGGACGGTGCTCATGGCGTGGGCGGGCGCCCACATGAGCAGCCGATAGACCCGGTGGGTCCGCGTGCCCACCCACGCGCCGAAGGAGGCCAGTCCGTCCGGCGACTCCCACAGCACCGCCCGACAGGGCTCCGTGGGGTCATACGGACACGGCTCCTGTCGTCCCAGGGCCGCCCGCAGCGGGTTCTGCATGTACAGGGCCGGGCCGCGGGCGGTGAACGCCTCCGGCAGCGTGTCCCGTTGCCAGCCTCGGTCCGTACGGACGAACCGGTCCCTCCCGATCAGCACGCCCTGCATCCCGCCCACCACTTCGAACGCCAGCCGGTCCGGTCGCTGGTAGGTGTAGCGGGTGACCACCACGTTGCCCGCGCCGTCGGTGATCTGCTCCGTCTCGCGCCAGGTCCGGAGCCGTTCCACAGCTTCCTGGGCGCGGCGCAGGAAGCGAAACGCCTCGAGGTCTGACCGCAGCTGGAACGTGCCCAGTCGCAACGGGAACCACACGGTCCGGTCCGGCTTGCCCCGCGCCCGGAGGACCACCTCTAGCTCCCAGAAACCCGCTAGGCCCAGCTGCGTCCCCTCCGCGGCGTAGCTGCCGTCCGACCGGGGTTGTAGGAGCACCGCGGGCGCACTGCCCTCCTCGTCCAGCTTCCGCAGGCGCAGCACCACCCGGTCCACGGCCACGGGGTTGCCCTGCAAATCCCGCACCGTCAGCAGGAAGCGGTTCCATCCCGGCAGCCCGGGGTCCACGGTCAGTGCGAGACGGGTGGAGTCCGTCAGGGCGGCCAGAACTAGCGGCTGCTTCCCCGCCGCCTGCACGCTGCGCGCGGGCGGGGTCACGGCAAGGCCCCCCGCAGCCAGCAGGACCAGGAAGGCCACAGCGGCCTCCGCCCGCACCGACAGCCGCAGACGGCGCAAGGCCCCGCGAGCTACCTCAAGCCTGGGGAGCAGCCGGTAGCGGTTGAAAGCACCCAACGCTGCCAGGAGCCCCACCAGGAGGGTCTTCGCCACCAGCCACCGGCCGTAGCCGGTCCCGAGCAGGGCGTCCCAGCCGGGGACGTGCAGCACCGCGGCGTAAGCACCGGTGACGGCCACCGCCGCGAGGGCGTAGCCTGCCCACCGGGAGAAGGTCCGCACCAGCCGTGCCGCGGTGTCCCGGGCCCGCGCGGGCGAGAGCAGCAACGCCAGACAGGCCAGCCCTCCGACCCACACGGAGGCCGCGGCGAGGTGCAGCCAGTCCACCAGCACCGCCAGCAGCCCGGCGGCCCATGCGTGGGACGTCACCGTGTTGCCCAGCAGCGCTGCCCCACCCGCCAGCCCGGCTACCCAGGGTGAACCCGTGCGGGCTGCGTCCACGGCCAGGACCGCGCCGCCAACCCGGAGCAGCAAGGACAGACCCTCCTGAGAGGTCCGGACCAGCGTCCACAGGGTGGCCCAAAGCCCCTGCTCGGGCGCCTGCAGCCACACGGCGCGCGCAACGGTGTCCGCCACCGCGACAGCCGCCAGGGCTGACGCGGAAACCCACACTACGCGACGGACCCCGGCCGCCCGGTCGGGGGCTGGGGCTGCGCTGACGACCAAGTGCTGGAAGGCAAGCGTACCGGCCAAAGCCAGGGCCGCCAGGTAGCCCAGCCAGCGCAGGAACACCTGCCACCACGGGGATCCCTGTGACGCCACGGGCACCGTAGTGGGGGCCACGCCGACCCCAAAACTTACCAGACCCTCGGTCACGTGCCCGTCCAGGCGGCTCAGGACCCTCCACCGCACGGTGTACGTGCCGCGAGCCAGGCGCCCCACCCTGACCCTCAGGGTGCGTCCGTCTGAGGTCACCTCGGAGCCCTGCGAGACCACACGACCCGAGGCGTCCACCACTTGTCCGGAGCTGGCCTGCGGGTGCACGGGTTCCGTGAAGGTCAGCACGACCTCCGAGGGTGGGGTGTCCAGGGCGGCGCCGTGGGCGGGCGTGGACGTCTGCAGCACTGCGTGGGCCGCACCGGGAGCCGCGGTCGCGGCCACGAGCAGGCAGGCCAGGAGGAGCCCTCCGAACCCTTTCACTTTCGCACGGTGAAGACGTAGCTCCCCCGCGCCACGTATCCGTCGTCCGCGGAGGTAGCCTGCCAGCGGACGGTGTACCGGCCGGGGCCTACCGGCCGCAGCCGCGCCAGCAGGGTCCTGCGGTCGAGGTCGTCCAGGTCCAGGCCGCTTTTGCCGTCGTCCACCCGTCGGCCCCGTGCGTCCAGGACCACAAGGAAGCTGCCCCGCGGTGCGAGCTCCTCGTTGAACACCGCGCGCACCACGCGGGGGGCTGTGCGCAGGATCGCTCCGGGAGCCGGGTCCGCACGTACCAGCTTCGCATGCCCGGCCGCGGTCCCCACGAGGCCTGCGCAGGCCGCCACGGTCAGGAAGAGCCGCAACGTCCTCACCGCTCACCTCCACCGCAACGTCCCTGTCCTCCGTCACGTCCGTGTATCAACGGGCGATGAGGGCCAGGACCCTCAGGTAGTTGACCACCTGCCAGCGCTCCTCCTCGCTCAGCCGGTCTGCGAAGCCCAGCATCGGGGTGCCCGGGACGCCAACGGTGATCCAGAGGTACAGCTGGCCGTCCGTGTGCATGGGCACGTGCAGCCGCAGGTCTGCCGGCTTCCTGGCCAGGGCCGCGGCCGCAGGACCGTCGCCGGCCCCCTGCCGGCCGTGGCAGGCGGCGCAGTACGCCTCGTACAACCGCCGCCCGGATTGCACGGACTCCGCGGTGAGGGGGACCGGGTTGCGGGAAGGTGTGGCGGCAGGCTGCGGGACAGGCCGCAGCAGCCCGGCGCCGCTCACGGCCGCGGCGGCAAGGCCCGCCAGGAAGAAAGCCCGCCCCTCCACGGTCCGCAGGCCCGCCCGCACGCCGTAGAAGGCCAGCAACAAACCGGCTACGAGGACAGCCCAGCCCAGAAAGCCCGGCCCGCCTTCGGCCACCGCGCCGTGCAGGAACGGCGGAAGCAAAGTTCCCGTCACGGCCGCTCCGCCAGGGCCCGGAGGAAGTTCACCACGTGCCAGCGCTCCTCCTCGGAGAGGACGTCTCGGAACGCAGGCATGGCGGTCCCGGGCAGACCGTCGGTGATGCGGCTGAACAGCAACGGATCTGCCATGCGCGCCGTCCGCCGCAGGTCCGCCGGCGTCGGCACCAGGCTGGCCGCCGCCGGACCGTCCCCGCGTCCGTCAAGCCCGTGGCAGACGGCGCAGTGGGCCCGGTACAGCCGGTGGCCCAGCTGCACCGACTGTTCGGTCGCGGGGATGGGGTTGCGGTGCGGAAGCCTCGAGATCTGCAGCGCCTGGTGGAAGAACAGGCCCGCGGTCGCCACAACGAACACCCCCACCCACACCAGGGCGCTGCGCTCCGAACGCAGCCCCCCGGCTCCGGTGCCGAGTCCCAGTAGGGCCCCCCCACCGCCCCGCACCACCAGGTCCCGCGAGACCCGCGGCACCGCCGGATCCTCCCCCGGAGTCCGCCCTG
>JBKBVM010000146.1:0-4322 GCA_046289555.1 bacterium | reverse complement strand
CTCCGCCCGCGCCGAAGCCGCGGGCAGGTCTATGGTGTGGTCCATCACACCGCCAGGCGCGGGGGGAGCGCGGGAGTTGCGCTCCCACCTCCGACAGGCCCTGCACGACTTCCCCCTGCCCGCACAGGCGCTCGACCTGGACGGCCGGGTCATCGCCACCAACCCCGCGTGGGTGGAGCTGTTCGGCCCAGGCCCGGCTCCGTCCGGGGAGCCGCCCAATGCACTCCGGGGTGGCTCGGTGTTCGGCCCCCAGCACCGCAGCGCCTTGGAGGAAGCGCTGCGGGGACAGGCGGTCAAGCTGCAGAACTTCCCCTGGCCGCCGACTGACGCCCGCCGCCTAGCCTCCCCCTCCAGGGTCCTGGAGGTGCTGCTGGCTCCCATCCGTGACCCCCAGGGACACCTCCAGTTCGTGCTGGCCATCGCCCTGGACATCACCGAGCAGCGGCACCTCGAGGAGGAGCTGCGGGAGTCGGAAGCCCGCTACCGTACCCTTATCGAGGAGTCACCCGACGGGGTGTTTCTCCTGGAGGACGGACTGTTCCGCTTTGTCAACCGCCGGTTCCTGCAGATGTTCCGCACCACGTCCGCGGAGTGCGTGGACCGGCTCGGCCCTCTGGCGTTGTGCGCGCCCGAGGACCGCCCCAAGCTGGCCAACTACCTGCGGGAACGGCTCGCCTCCTCATCCGCCGGGGAGGCCGTGGGCTTCGTGGGCGTTCGCCCCGACGGCAGTCGCCTGGAGTGCGAGCTGCAGGCCAACCGGGTGGTCCTCCGGGGCAAACCCATGTTGCTGGGTACCGTGCGGGATCTTACAGAGCACCGGCGTGTGGCGGAGATGCTGCACTTCCAGGCCAGCCTGCTGGAACAGGTGCAGGATGCTATCGTGGCCACGGACTGGGACGGGCGGGTGGTGTACTGGAACCGTGCCGCGGAGGCTCTGTACGGGTGGCTGGCCAGCGACGCGGTGGGCCGCGACTTCGACGCCCTGGTGCAGCCCGAGGCCCGGGACAGCCTTGCGCGCCTGCGCCAGCACCTCCTGCGGGACGGTACCTGGCGTGGGGAGCTGCAGCACCGGACCGCGGACGGCCAGGTCAGCTGGCTGTCCGCCTCCCTCTCGGTCCAGCGGGACGCCCAGGGAAGGCCGGTGGGCGTGCTCGGTGTGTACCGCGACATCACCGCCAACAAGCGCCTGGAAGAGGAGCTCCTGCAGGCGCAGAAGATGGAGAGCATCGGCACCCTCGCGGGGGGCATCGCCCACGACTTCAACAACATCCTCGGCACCATCGTGGGCTACCTGGGGCTACTGAAGGAGGAACTGCCCAGTCGCCCGGAGCTGCAGCGGTACTTTGACGTCCTGGAGCGGTCTGCCCTGCGCGCCTCCGAGCTGACCCGCCAGCTGCTGGGGTTCGCCCGCAAGGGCAAGTTCGAGGTCCGTCCCCTGGACCTGGCCCACCTGTGCTCCGAGGTCACGGAGCTGTTCCGCAGCACCCTGGACCCCCGCATCGAGCTGCGCACGCGCTTTCCCTCCGACCTGCCCATGGTGGAGGGGGACGCGAGCCAGCTCCACCAAGCGATCCTCAACCTGTGCATGAACGCCCGCGACGCCATGCCCGACGGCGGCGTCCTGGAGCTGGTCCTGCAACCGGTCATCGCACCGGACCCCACCTCCGGGGAACCGCCCGTCCTGCGGCCGTACGTGTGCCTGACCGTGCGGGACACGGGCGTGGGGATGGACGAGCACGTGAAGGCCCGCATGTTCGAGCCCTTCTTCACCACCAAGGGACCCGGAAAGGGGACCGGGTTGGGGCTGGCCATGGTGTACGGGATCGTCCGCAACCACGGGGGCTTTCTGGAGGTGGACAGCGAAGTAGGGAGGGGCACCGCGGTGCGGATGTACCTGCCGGTCGCGAGCGGCGCGGCGGAACCCGAGGAAGCGGGGGAGGCGGAGGTGGACGGGGGAGCTGGGGAGACCATCCTGGTGGTGGACGACGAGGAGCCTCTGTGCAACCTGCTCCGGGACGTGCTGACCCGCCGCGGCTACCGGGTGCTGGTGGCCACGGACGGCCAGGAAGCGCTCCGCCTGTACCAGGAGCACGCGGGCCGGATCGACCTGGTGATCCTGGACATGACCATGCCCGGCCTTTCGGGCACCCAGACGTTCGACGCCCTGCGGGCCCTGGACCCGCGGGCCCGGATCCTGCTCACCAGCGGGTACACGCAGGAGCGCGCCGCCCGCGACGCTGTGGCCCGCGGGGCGAAGGGCTTCCTGCAAAAGCCGTTCCTCATCAGCGAACTGGCGGCTCGGGTGCGGGAAGCCCTACAGGACGACTGACGGCGGTATGGGCCTGAGCCTCGTCGTCCTGGAAGGCGACCTCACGGGCCAGGAGCTCCTGGAGCAAGCCCTGCGGCTGCTGGACCCCGGCGTGTGCGGCTTTCCCCTGCACCTGGTGCGGTTCGACCTGAGTCTCGCGCACCGCCGGGCCACCGGGAACCGTGTGGTCCACGAGGCCGCGGAAGCCCTGCGCCGGTACCGGGTCGGGCTCAAGGCGGCCACCACGACCCCGGAGGCACCGGGCGACGTCGGCAGCCCCAACGCCCTGCTGCGGGAGCTGATCGGCGCCCAGGTGATCCTCCGCACCGGCCGCCGGATCCCCGGGGTGCGGCCCCTCGCGGGGGTGGTGGCGCCCATCGCGGTGGTGCGGATGGCCGTGGAGGACGCCTACGGCGCGCGCGAATGGAGGGAGGGCGAGGGTCTGGAGGAGGTGGCGTACCGCACCACCCGGGTGAGCCGCCGGATCTGCCGGGTGGTGGCGGAGTTCAGCTTCCGGCACGCCCGCCGCATGGGGGCGAAGGTGTTCGGAGGGCCCAAGTACACCGTCAGCCCCACCTACGAGGGCCTGCTGAAGGAGGAGCTGGACGCCGCGGCCCGGCGCCACCCCGACGTCCCGTACGAGCCACAGCTGATCGATGCGGTCTACGCGCTGCTCCTGCAGACCACGGGGGAAGCGCTAGTCATTCCGGCCTTGAACCGCGACGGGGACACCCTGTCGGACCTCGTGCTGCAGATGTTCGGCAGCATCGCGGGCGCGGAGTCGGTGGTCCTGGCCCTGGACGACGACCTGCAGGTCCGGGTGGCGCTGGCGGAAGCGCCCCACGGGACGGCCCCGCGCCTGTACGGCAAGAACCTGGCCAACCCCATGGCCATGATCCTGGCCACCGCGGCCGCCCTCTCGTACCTGGGCGACCCCGCGGCAGCCCGGGCCTCCCGCGCTATCTACGAGGCCACCTTCGAGGCCGTACAGGACGGCGTGCGCACCCCAGACCTGGGCGGTGCCGCTACCACGACCGAGTTCACCGACGAGGTGATCCGGCGGGTACGGGGCAAGCTGGAGGCGTGGCGCGCCTTCGGCCTGCTGCAACCTCCGACCTAGGTGCGGCCGACGCTTCTCTCGTGGCCGGCCTCGGTCTCGGCCGCGGGACGGCCAGGGTCCGCCGCGTCCTCCAGCACGTGGACGTCCGACCGGGTGTACGGCAGCACCACCCGGACCACCTCCGTGGCCACCACCTGCAGCGCCGCGGCCACCGGAATGGACAGCAGCACCCCCACCGGGCCCATCAACGCCCCTCCCGCCAACAACGCGAAGATGGCGAGGATGGGGGAAAGGCCCACCGCCCGGCTCATGATCCGCGGCACCAGCACGTTCTGCTCGATTTGCTGCGCCAAGACGAAGAGCACCACCACCCCCACCAGCTTCCACGTGGGCTGGAACAGCGCCACCAGCACCGCAGGAATCGCACCCAAACACGGCCCCACCACCGGGATGAGCTCCGCCACGCCTGCTGCGAGCCCCAGGACGAAGGGATACGGCATGCCCAGGAGGATGAGCCCTACGGTGTCCATGACGAAGATGGAAAAGCCCATGAGGAAGGTGCCCCGCACCCAGCCGCTGAACTTGGCCGCGACCCCGTCCAGGACCTGGACCACCAGCGGGCGCTGGGAGGGTGGGAAGAGCCGCACGAACCCCTGCTTCAGCCGCGGCCCCTCGATGAGCATGTAGATCACCAGCACCAGGACCGTGGTGGCGGTGAACAGCCCGCCCACGAACCGGCCGAACACGCCCGCGGCAGGGCCGAAGTACTGCGCCAAGTTCTGCACTTCCTCCGGCAGCCGGGCCACCCACCGGCTGGCGTCGGGTACCCACGGGTAGCGCGCCCGCAGCTGCCGCAACCACTCCTCCGCTTCCCGTACGTACTCCGGCAGGCGGTCGAAGAAGGCCCCCGCCTGCTGGACCAGGGGGGTCACCAGCACGCTCACCATCAGCCCC
>JBKBVM010000145.1:0-4376 GCA_046289555.1 bacterium | reverse complement strand
CGCCCCTGAGGCCCGAAATCCGCGTCGTCGCGCGCTTCCGGCGCCGCCGTGTGCCAGGCAAGTGTCAAACTTCGGCAGCACACGGTCCAGCAAATACACCCCCTGCCCCCTCTCCACGTCCCGGTAGTAGCGCCGCCGTAGCCGCAGCGTCCCCAGGGGCGTTTCCAGCGCCCGCACCCGCATCCCCACTACCTTCAAACGCCCCCGATCCCGCTGCCCCATCAGCCTCTCGTCCAGCCCAGCCAAAACCAGCTCCAGCAGCCCCAGCGTTAGCCGCGCACCCACCCGCTGCACCTCTTCCTCCAGCTCCGCAAAGCTGCGCTCCCCCTCCAAAAGCCCCACCAGATCCCGCAGCGCAGACAGGAAAAGCCGAACCGCCGCCCGAATGTCCACCATGAAGGCCTCACCCTCCTTTCCTTCCTTGCGCTGGGAAGGCGTCCCAACGGGGACCACCTCGGGTGAGGCCTTTCTACGTCCTCCTCAACCCCCTCCTACCGAAACGTTACACGGCCTGGGTTTCCGCACGGCGAAAACGCCGGGCCGAGGCATAATAGCGGAAAGGGCACTGCCGGGAGGAGCCCGTGACCGAACGTGAGCGGGTGCGGCTGACGAGCCTGGTGGACTGCGCGGGTTGAGCGTCCAAACTGGGTCCGGAGGACCTGGCGGAGCTGCTGGCCCGGCTGCCTCCCGTGTCCCACCCCGACCTCCTGGTCGGTCTGCAGACGCGGGACGACGCTGCCGTCTACCGGATCGACGCGGAGCGGGCCATCGTCCAGACCGTGGACGTGTTCACGCCCGTGGTGGACGACCCGTACGCGTACGGGGCCATCGCGGCCGCCAACAGCCTGTCGGACGTGTACGCCATGGGCGCGTGGCCGTTTCTGGCCCTGAACCTCCTGGCCTACCCCCAGGGCCGGCTTCCGCACGACGTGGTGGCCGCCATCCTGCGCGGCGGGCTCGACAAGATGGAGGAGGCCCAGGTCGTGGTAGCAGGAGGTCACTCCCTGGACGACCCCCAACCCAAGTTCGGCTACGCGGTGACGGGGTTCGTCCACCCGGACCGGGTCGTGACCAACGCGGGCGCCAGACCCGGAGACCGGCTCGTCCTCACCAAGCCCCTGGGGATCGGCGTAATCACTACGGGGATCAAACAGGAGCGGGCAACTCCCGAGGCGGTGGAAGCCGCGACCACGGTCATGTTGGAGCTGAACCGCGCCGCCTCGGAGGCCATGGTGGAAGTGGGCGTGCACGCCTGCACCGACGTGACTGGCTACGGTCTGGTGGGCCACCTCCACGAGGTAGCCGCGGCTTCCCGGGTTGACGTCCAGGTGCGGGCGTCGCGGGTCCCGGTCCTGGAGCCGGCGTGGGACCTCGTGCGGGAACGGGTGGTCCCGGGCGGGACCTACCGCAACCGCCGCGCGGCCACTCGGTACGCCCGCTGGAGCGCCGGGGTCTCCGAGGAGGTGCAGTTGCTGCTGTGCGACCCGCAGACCAGCGGGGGGCTGCTCATCGCGGTGCCACCCGAACGGGCCGGGCGCTTGCAGAGGGCCCTGGCGGAACGCCGGGTCCCGGTAATCGCGGAGGTGGGAGAGGTTCTGGAGCCCGGTGAGGGGTTGGTGTACGTGGTAGCCTGAGAAGGGGGTGCAGATGGTGGCGGGCCGTCCGGCCTCCAAAGTCCGCGCGGCCGTGCGGGTCGTCTGGGGAGAGCGCCTGGAAGTCCGCACGGACTTCCTCGCCACCGAAGAACCCATGGAGGTCCGCCTCGTCGCCGGCCGCCACCGCAGGACTGTGGCGGTCACCATGCGCACTCCGGGAAATGACTTCGAACTGGCCGCGGGGTTCCTGTTCTGCGAAGGGGTGGTCCGGAGTCGGGATGAGGTGGCCCGCATCGCCTACTGCCTGGACGAGGGGCTGGACGCCGAACAGCGTTACAACGTGGTGACGGTGGAGCTCCGCGCCGAGCAGCTCCCTGACCTGCAGCCCCTGGAGCGCCACTTCTACACCACCAGCGCGTGCGGGGTCTGCGGCAAGGCCAGCCTGGAGGCCCTGCGCGTCCGGGGCTGTCCCGTGCTGGACGGCGGACCGGTCCTGGACCCGCAGCTGTTGCGGGAGTTCCCGGAACGGCTGCGCCGAGCCCAGGGCCTGTTCGCGCAGACCGGGGGCCTCCACGCGGCGGCTCTGTTCGACGCGGACGGCCGGCTGCTGGCCGTTCGGGAGGACGTGGGCCGCCATAACGCCATGGACAAGCTGGTGGGCTGGGCCCTGTTGGAGGGCAGGCTTCCCCTGCGGGACTCCGTGGTGGTGGTGAGTGGCCGTGCCAGTTACGAGCTGGTGCAGAAAGCCGTGGCGGCCGGCGCCCCGGTGTTCTGCGCCGTCTCGGCGCCCAGCAGCCTAGCGGTGGAGGTGGCCAGGGCCTTCGGGGTGACGCTGGTGGGCTTCCTCCGAGGTGACCGGTTCAACGTGTACACGGGCACGGAGCGGGTCCGCGGGGTAGCTGCAGAGCAGGGCAGAGCCGCTACGCCCTGAGGGGCCGCGCGCCCGGGACCCACGAGGGTGTCTTGCGCTGCCACGGAGCTGGACAGACCGCTACCGGAGCACGGCCTGGCTCAGGATCCCCAGCTGACCCAACAGCGCCGCCACGAGGATGCCGACCAACCACCGCAGCCAGCCGCTCAGTCGAGCGTCCAGGCCGCCGATCTGACGCCTGAGGTCTGCCTCCAGGGCGTCCATGCGGCCGGTCAGCTTGGCGTCCAGCTCCGCCGCCTGGTGCCTGAGGTCCGCCTCCAGGGCGTCCATGCGGCCAGTCAGCTTGGCGTCCAGGGCCTCGATCTGGCGCCGGAGATCCGCCCCAAGGGCGTCGATGCGACCGCTCAGCTCCTCGCGGAACCGGTCCACCTTCTGGTCCAGGGCGTCCATGCGGGTGGTGAGCCGCTGGTCCATGGCTTCCACCCGCGCCTGCAGGGCCCGGATGTCCTCCCGGAGCTGCACGTAGCCCCCCGAAAGTTCCTCCACCCGTCCCTCCACGAACGCCAGCCGTTCCTCCAGTGTGGCCATGCCTACCCCTCCCAAGGTAGCCAGGCTGCCGCAGGGCGGCAACCGGTGTTGTCTCTACCGGATCGAACGCGCCAAGGGCCGGTTTTTGACCGTGCTAGGCGGGGTCAGTTGGCGGAGGGCGGTGGGAATCGAACCCACCCCGCCCTAGCGGGGCGGCACCGGTTTTGAAGACCGGGAGGCCCACCGGGGCCCTTCGCCCTCCGCACCCTCGACCTCCAGTCTGGGACCCGGAAGCCGCAGGTCGCCCTGACGGCGCGTCACGCCAGAAGTGTCCAGGTACTCCAGGAGGGGCAGCACGTACTTCCGGGACGTCGCAAGGACGCCGCGCACCCCCCCCCGCCCCCCCCCCCCGCCCCCCCCCCCCCCCCCCGCGGCCGTACAGCAGGTCCCTCAGCTCCACCGCCTCGCCCGCGTCCAGAAGCACCTGTATCGCCACGTCCGCAGGAGCCCCGAGTGCTTGCTGGACCTCGTGCCGGCTCGGTCCCTCGAGTCCCACACGCTCCAGCCACTCGCGCAGCCGGCCCACGGCCCCGGCCTGCTCGGCGGTGAGCACGGGCCGGTGATCGCGGGTGCGCACGTACCCCTCTTCCTGCACCACCTGGTGGGCGAGCCGATCCACAGCCAGCTCCGCGGCTGCCCCGGCTATCCGGCGCACCACGGTCAGCCACTCACCGTGCGGCATCCCACGCCTCCACGGGCGCACGCGGTGGTAGCTGGCCAGGGCCTCAAGGGCGTCCGTTTCCGCGCGTCGGAGGACGTCCTCGTGGAACCAGCGGTCGCGGTGGGTGCCGGTCAGTCCGCGGGACTGCGCCTGTTCCAGGATCGCCTGGACCGCGGAGGCCACAAGGCCGGTCCGGCGCACGAGGTCGGCCAGCGTGGCTCCCGAGAGCCCCGCCGCCTCCAGGGCCAGGAGTACTGCAGCCTCAGGGTCCCGGGATTCCAGGGCCTGCAGACGCGCCACCAGCGCCGGGTCGCGCCGGCGGTGGCGGGCGGGGTTGACCTGCAGGACCTCGCCGCCGCCCCACGTCAGCAGCGGCGAAAAACGGCGGATCACGAAGGGGTCCCCGAACGCGGCGGTGACAGGGCTTTCGAGGCGGAGCTGGGCGAAGGCGGCCTGCCCGGGTGCCAGAGTCTGCCCTTCCAGCAGGTACGTCCGGCCCATCACCTCCGCGGTCCCGAGGTACAGGCGCACCCGCTCACCGTGCCGGAGCGCAGGTGTCCCCGGGAGGAGGTGGAGCCGCACGTCCAGGGAGGTCGCCGCCTCGAAGGCCCCGGGGCTGACCAGGACGTCTCCCCGGACCACCTCGTCCTTCGACACACCC
>JBKBVM010000144.1:0-4447 GCA_046289555.1 bacterium | reverse complement strand
GCCCAGCACCTGCCGGAGCTTGCGCAGCATGTAGTGCAGCAACGTGGTGGCTCCGGAGAGGATGACGCGCTCGTTGGACGAGTGGGTGATGTCCCGCTCGCCCCACAGGGCCTGGTTCTCCAGAGCCACCAACGCGCAGCCCCGCAGCATCCGGCTCAGCCCCACCACCCGCTCGCTGAGGATGGGGTTGCGCTTGTGGGGCATGGCGGAAGACCCCGTCTGACCCGCGGCGAAGGGTTCCTCCAGCTCCCGGATCTCCGTGCGCTGCAGGGACCGTACCTCCGTGGCGATGCGCTCCAGGCTGCCGCCTGTTACCGCGAGGGCGGTCAAGTACTGGGCGTGCCGGTCCCGCTGGATCACCTGGGAGGAGGCCGGGTCCGCAACAAGCCCCAGCCGGGCGCACACGTACGCCTCCACCTGGGGCGGCAGGTGCGCGTAGTTGCCCACCTCGCCGGAAAGCTTGCCCACCCGTACGGCCTCCCGCGCCTGCCGCAGGCGCTCCCTTCCGCGTTCCAGCTCCGCGATCCAGGTCGCCACCTTGCACCCGAAGGTGATGGGTTCTGCCTGGACGCCGTGGGTGCGGCCGGCCATCAGGGTGTAGCGGTGACGGTCTGCCAGCTCCCGCAGGGCTCCCAGCAGCCGGTCCAGCTCCTCCAGCAACAGGTCCGCGGCCCGCACGAGGAGCACCGCGGTGGCGGTGTCCACCACGTCCGAGGAACCCAGGCCGCGGTGCAGGTAGCGGGCGTCCTCGCCCAACTCCTCCGAGACCACCCGCAGGAACGCCACCACGTCGTGGTGGGTCTCGCGTTCCTCCACCTCCCGGACCCGCTCGGGGTCTGGGACCCGGGCGCGCTCCCGCATCCTCCGCGCGGCTTCCGCAGGCACCTGGCCCAGCTGGGCTTGCGCCTCCGCGGCCAGCAGCTCCACCTCCAGCCAGGTGGCGAGCTTGCTGCGCTCGCTCCACAGCTCGGCCATCTCCGGGGTCGTGTACCGCGGGATCACAGGACGCCTCCCGGGGTGTACACGGTGTGCTCACGGCGCGGCCCGGTCCCGATCATGGTGACGGGTGCCCCGCAGAGTTCCTGCACCCGCTCCACGAACCGCCGGGCCTGCGGAGGAAGGTCCCCGTACCGGGTCGCGCCGTGGGTGGAGCTCTTCCACCCCGGCAGCTCCTCGTACACCGGCCGGACGCGCTCCAGCACCGGCGTGGGCGGCACCGTGGTCAGGCGCTCGCCCCGGTACTCGTAGGCCACGCACACCCGCACGGGGTCGAAGTGGTCCAGCACGTCCAGTTTCATCAGGGCGATCTCCGTGCACCCGTTCAGGCGCGAGGCGAACCGCGCGGCCACCCCGTCGAACCACCCGCACCGCCGAGGCCGGCCGGTGGTGGCGCCGTACTCCTGCCCCAGTTCCCGGAGCCGGGCGCCGTCGGGGCCGGCCTCCTCGGTGGGCAGGGGGCCTGAGCCCACCGCGGTGGTGTAGGACTTCACCACGCCCACCACCCGGGTGATGCGGTGGGGCGGAATACCGGCGCCCGAGCACGCGCCGCCCGCGAGGGTGGTGGAGGACGTCACGTAGGGGTAGATGCCCCAGTCCACGTCCCGCATGGTGCCGAGGTGGCCCTCCAACAGCACCGGTTCGTCGTGCTCGAGGGCTTGCTGGACCACCTCGAACCCGTCCGCCACGTAGGGCCGCAGGCGTTCCGCCCACGCCTGGCAGGCCCGGCGCACCGCCGCCGGGTCCAGGACCGGCTGCCCGTGGACCCGCTCCAGGTAGGCGTTGTGCCGGCGCAACGACGCTTCCAGTTGCGAAGCGAGCATCTCCGGGTGGTACAGGTCCGCCACCCGGAGCCCCACCCGCGCCACCTTGTCGGTGTACGAGGGCCAGATCCCCTGTCGGGTGGTGCCGTGGGCTCCTGCTCCCCGTGCCTCCTCCTCCAGCACGTCCAGCTGCACGTGGTGGGGCAGGGTGAGGTGGGCCCGGTCGGAAAGCAGCAGCTCTCCCCGTGCCAGGCCCCGCCGGACCAGGTCGTCGATCTCGTGCAGCAGCAGGTCCGGGTTCACCACACAACCGGGGCCGATGAGGTTGCGGCAGCCTGCGTGGAAGATGCCGGAGGGGACCAGGTGCAGCCGGAAGGTGCCCCACTCGTTGACGATGGTGTGGCCCGCGTTGGCGCCGCCGTTGAACCGCACCACCAACCGGGCGTGCTGGCTCAGGGCGTCGATGACCTTCCCCTTGCCCTCGTCGCCCCAGTGCAGGCCGACCACCGCGGTGACGGGCATCAGCGTTCCACTCCCGCGGAGTGCAGTACCCTCAGCCCGATGTCCCTCCGGTAGTGCATGCCCTCGAAGCCCACCTGCCCGAACACGCGGTAGGCGGCCTCGCGGGCGGAACGCACGTCCGGCCCCAAGCCCACCGCGTTCAGCACCCGTCCGCCTGAAGTCACCAGCCTGCCGTCCTGCTCGTCCACCCCCGCGCAGAACACTAGGGTGTCCTCGGGAAGCTCGGTGTCCAGCCCGTGGACCGTCCGGCCCTTCACGGGGGAGTCGGGGTAGCCCTCCGCAGCGGCCACCACGCACACCGCCGCTTTCGGCTTCCACCGCAGCCGCACGTCCCCCAGCCTCCCCTCGCACGTGGCCACCAGCACCTCCACGACGTCCGACTCCAGCAGCGGCAGCAGCACCTGCGCTTCGGGGTCGCCGAACCGCGCGTTGAACTCCAGCACTTTCGGACCTTCCCGGGTCAGCATCAGCCCCGCGTACAGCACCCCGCGGAACGGTGCCCCGTCGCGGCACAGGGCTTCCGCGGCAGGCTCCAGGATCTCGCGCCGCACCCGCTCCGAAAGAGAAGGGGGGAGGTGGGACAGCGGCGCCACAGCGCCCATCCCGCCGGTGTTGGGGCCGCGGTCGCCGTCCAACAGCCGCTTGTGGTCCTGCGCGAGGACCATGGGGACCACGCACTCGCCGTCCACGAAGGCCAGGGCGGAGGCCTCTTCACCGTCCAGGTACTCCTCCACCACCACCCGGCGCCCGGCCTGTCCGAACCTCCCTTCCACCATCAACGAACGCACCGCCTCCTCCGCCTCCTCCGGGTCCGCGCAGACGAGGGCGCCCTTTCCCGCGGCCAGGCCGTCCGCCTTGACCACGCACCGGCCGCCCACAGACCGCACCCACCGCACGGCCTCCTCAGGGGAGTCGAAGGACCGGTGCTCGGGCTGCGGGACCCCTGCGCGCGACAGCAGCTCCTTCGCGTACACCTTCGACCACTCGATCCGGGCCGCGGCCCGGGTGGGGCCGAAAACCCGGAAGCCCTCGGCCTGGAGGGCGTCCACCAGCCCCCTGGCGAGAGGGTCCTCCGGACCTACCACCACCAGGTCCGGCCGCAGGTCGCGAGCGGCTGCCACCAGACCGGGCACGTCGGAGGAGCTGACCGGTACGCGGCGGGCCTCCCGCATCCCCGGGTTTCCCGGGGCGCAGTACACCGCCTGGACCAGGGGGCTGCGGCTCAGGGCCCACACCAGGGCGTGTTCCCGGCCGCCCGACCCCACCACCAGGACCCTCACGGGACCTCCAAGAAAGTTCGCAATTGTCGGACGATCCGCCGCTCCCAGCAAAGCGTAGCAGGAACATCGGCCGAACCGGAAGGGCCGACCCGCGAATACGTTCGGCATAGTCGTATGTGACTTGGCCGACAAACGCGCGTGCCAGGCTGGGGTGGGTTGCGGGAGTTCGCGCAGTCGCTGTTCTCCGGGGCGGCCTACCGGTACGACCGGGTGGCCGGGTGGCTCAGTTACGGCCAGTACCCCCGGTGGCACCGCTTCCTGGCCTCCCGCATCCCGCCGGAGGCGCGCTGGGTGTTGGACGTGGCCACGGGTACTGCCAGCGTGGCGGTGCTGCTGGCCCGGCGTGGCCACCGGGTGGTGGGGCTGGACCTCACCCACCCCATGCTGCGGGAGGCCGTGCGCAAGGTCGGCTGCCTCCGCCTGCAGGACCGGGTGTTCCTGGTACGGGGAGCGGCAGAACAGCTCCCGTTTCCGGACGGTGCCTTCGACGCGCTCACCTTCACCTTCCTCCTGCGCTACGTGCAGCACCCGTCCCAGGTGCTGGCCGAGCTCGGCCGTGTGGTGCGCCGTGGCGGCTGGATGGCTTCCCTGGAGTTCGGGCTGCCGGACCCGCCGTGGCGGTGGTGGTGGTCCGTGCACACGCGGGTGGTCCTGCCCGCAGGAGGCCGGCTCGTTTCGGACGGCTGGCACCGGGTGGGCCGTTTCCTCGGGCCCAGCATCGAGGCCTTCTGCCGCGCCCACCCCTTTCCGGAGGTCCGGGCCTGGTGGGAAGCAGCGGAGTTCGTGGAGGTGCGCCGCCGGCGGCTCAGCTTCGGGGCCGCGGATGTGGTGTGGGGTCGGAAACGTTGAGTGACCGGCCTAGCTTCTACGCCTTGCCTGCAGGCG
>JBKBVM010000143.1:4170-4470 GCA_046289555.1 bacterium | reverse complement strand
CCACCTGCTGCGACGTGCGGGTGCGGTTCTGTGGGTCGCGCGGTTGCTCCGCGACTCCGTGTGGTACCTACCCTGGGGGCAGCGGACCTTCGAACTCCTGGAGGCCGAGGAGGAGCTGGAGGCCGACGCGCTGGCTGCGGAACTCACTGGGAGGCCGCTCGCTCTGGCCTCCGCCCTGGGGCGCTTCGCGGAGTACGGTGTGCTGGCTGCCCAAGCTCTGCCCGCCTTCGGGAGTAGTCCGGGCTGGGTCCTGGAGGAGCGGCTGCGGCGTCTGGTGGAGGGTCAGGCGAGGCCGGGCAG
>JBKBVM010000143.1:0-4160 GCA_046289555.1 bacterium | reverse complement strand
CGCGGCCGCGTGGCGGATGGTTCCTCCCTATCTGGCAGCGTCCGCCGCGGCGCTGCCCGTGTACTGCCGGATTGCACCCTCCTAGCGGGGATCGGTGGGAGCTCCCGTGCCTGTGGTCCGGATGGCTTCGAGTGCAACCGGCGATGGATCGAGCTGAGTCGGGAGGTGGAACGTGATGGAGTCCCTGGTCCTGCTCGGCCTGCTCCTGGCCTGCCCGGTGGGCATGGGGGTCGCCATGTGGTTGGGCATGCGCCGGGGACATCAGCCCCCCTCCACGCCCCTGCCCGCTGCGCCTGTTATGCTTGCCCGCGCGAACCTCGACGAGCAACAGGCCGCAAGGCCCGACACGGCTGCGCAGGCACGTCCTTTCCGCTTCCTGTGTCTGGACCGGCGGGTCGTGGGTGCAGTCGCGCTGGCCGGTGTGCTCCTGTGGCGGCTGGCACCCCAGCTGCTGCTGCCCGCCGTGATCCTGCTCCTGTTGCTCGCCTGCCCGCTCTCCCATTACCTCCTGATGCGGGGCGCGCCGGGTGCTTCGTGCCATGCCGCACCGCAGGAGCCGCCGGGGGCTCAGCAGGCCCGTACCCCGCCCGCGGGCCAGGGGAAGTGAGCGTCCGGGGGCTCGCTGGCACGCCGGAGGCCAACGTGGGGGCTGACGAGGTGCGAGGGGTCCGTAGGGGGCCTAAGATCGCTGCGGTCGGCCTCCTCCTGGTGATCGGATTGATGGGTGTACTGTGGGCCGCCCTGGTACGCGGCCAGACGGCGGGCCGCGGCGGCCTTGCGATCAACGCCACGGGCCGTGCGGGGCAGGTGCGGGTGCGCCCGGCACCCAACTTCGAGCTGCGGCTGTTCGAGGGAGGGATCTTTCGTCTGGTGGACCAGCGCGGCAAGCTCGTACTGGTTAACTTCTGGGCCTCCTGGTGCCCACCGTGCCGGGAGGAAGCACCGGAGCTGGAGGCGGCCTGGCGCGCACTCGGCCCCGTAGGTACGGTGTTCGTGGGAATCAACGTGTGGGAATCGGAGGAGTCCGCGCGTGCGTTCCTCAGAGCGTACGGCATCAGCTACCCGAACGGGCCGGACCCGCGAGGGCGGATCCTCGTGGATTTCGGCGTCACGGGGATCCCTGAGACGTATGTGGTGGACGGCACGGGCAGGCTGGTGCAGCGGTGGGTCGGCCCCATTACCCGGAAGGAGCTGGTGGGGCTCCTGGAACGCGTTCGGAGGTCGATACCGTGAGTCCGGACGGCGCTGTGCGTAAAGGGACACGCGTTGATCCCGCGGGGTTTGCGTTCGCCCTGGCGGGACTCGGGGCCGGGCTGGCCCTCGTGGGCTCCACCAAGACCCTGTATCTGGCCCAGGGCCAGCTGGCCACAGCCGTGAGCTGGCTACCGGTGGGGTACGCCTTCGCTGCGGGGATGGTGGCCGCGGTCAACCCCTGTGGGATTTTGCTCCTCCCCTCCCTCGCGGCGTACGCCCTCGCGACCCCGGACACGCTGGTCCGCACCGGCCCCGGCCGGGCCACCCGCGCGCTGGCCCTGGGAGCCGTGTCCACCGTCGGGTTCGTGGTCCTGTTCGGGGCCGCAGGAGTGGTGTTGGGCGCAGGCGGGCGCGCTCTGGCTCGCTTCTTCCCGTACGGCGGCCTGCTGGTCGGCGCAGGGTTGGCTACCTTGGGCCTGTGGCTCACGCTCTCCGGACGGGAGTTCGGCCTCGCCGGGGCGACCCGAGTGTGGGAGCGTGCGCGGCTCGCCCCGCGGGTACTTTCGTTCTTCCTGTTCGGAGTGGCCTACGGGGTCTGCTCCCTTGCCTGCACGTTGCCCGTCTTCCTCGCCGTGGTAGGGACCGCGCTGGCAGCCGACAGCCTCCTCGCCGCCTCGTGGCGCTTCCTCGGCTACGCCCTGGGCATGGGTACGGTGTTGACCGTGGCCCTGGTGGGCGTGAGCCTGTTCGAGGCCACCGTGATGCGCTGGGTACGCGCCGTGGTCCCCCACGTGCACCGGCTGGCGGCAGCGTTTCTGGTGGCCGCGGGGGTGTACACGGTGGGCTACTGGTGGCGCGCCCTCTGAGGAACCGTGCGCCGCGGGCGCTGGCTCCTGCTCCTGGTCGTACCCCTAATGCTGGCCACGGGGTGGGTCCTCCGGCGGGCGCAGATGCCCGCGACGCCGCAGGTGCTCTCCGCCCCCCAACGGACCCTGCGCCCGGACGTCCCGACGGGTCGCCCCGCGCCCGGCTTCGTTCGAGAGACCCTGGACGGTCGGGAACTGTCCCTGTCGGAGCTTCTGGGCAAGCCGGTGGTGATGAACTTTTGGGCTTCCTGGTGCGTACCGTGCCGGGCAGAAGCACCCACCCTCGCGGAAGCCGCCCGCCGGTTCCGGGGCCGGGTGCGGTTCCTGGGAGTCAACGTCCTGGACGGAATTCAGGACGCCCGCCGCTTCGCAGAACAGTACGGTTTACCGTTTCCGTCCGTGGTGGACGACGACGGGAGCCTCCTGCGCGCGTACCGGGTGGTGGGTCTGCCCACCACGGTGTTCGTGACTCCGTCTGGCGTCATCCGCGACGTGCACGCGGGGCCCTTCCTGGGGCCCGAAGGTGCCCGTCGCCTGGAAGCCTACCTGCTCCGACTCCTGAAGGAGCCCTGACCGCCCTACCCCTACCGCACGCCCACCATCGCGAGCCCGCCCAGTCGGATCTGGACGTACACCAGGTACCCTCCCGCGGCCACCATGCCCAGGGCCCCTGCCGTCCGCAGGTGCGGAATCCACCGGCGCGCCCACCGCAGGACCGCGCTCTTGCCCGCCGCCACGGCCACGGACAGGGCGAGCAGGACCGCGCCCATGCCGAGCGCGTACGCGACGAACACCACCAGCCCCTGCAGCAGGCCGCCGGCCGCGAGGGCCTGGGTCACCACCACGAGGAACAGGGGCAGCGTGCACCCCAGGGAGGCCACTCCGTAGGCCGCCCCGAACAGCAGAAAGCCTGACCCGGTGCGGCTCCGGGCCGGGTTGAACAGACCCTGCACCGGTAGCCCTAGCGAGAACGACGGACGCACCAGCATGGCTACGCCTGCTACCCCCACCACCGCCCCCACGACCACGACCACGGGCGGGACGAACCGCACGAGCGCGTATCCCGCCGCGGAGAGGAGTCCTCCCAGCCCCGCGAACACCCCGAGCACCCCTGCAGTCATCCCTCCGCCCGCCCGCACGCCGGCCAGCAAGCTAACACCCGACTCATCGTCCCGACCCACGAAGTACGCCACGTAGGCGGGCAGCAAAGCGAACCCGCAGGGGTTCAGGCACGCCGCCGCGCCTGCCAGAAACGCGAACCCGACCAACGCGCCCGAGGGCACGAAGCTACCTCAGCGTCCTACGCCCACCACGGCCAGAGCCCGGCGCCAGGTCTGGTAAGTAGCCGGGTAAACGTCCGTCCACCGGATCACCCCTTGGGGGTCCAGTAAAAACTTCGTGTCGAGGAACCGCACCCGGTACCTCAGCACCATCCGGTCCCGATCCGCGGCGAAGAACCAGCTTCCAGGGAACCCGTAACGGTCGCGGTAGGTCCGCAGATCCTCATCCGTCTCCCGCGGATCCACGAACACGATGAGCACCCGGAACCGTTCCGAGCCCACCTCCTGCTGGAACCGGTGGAGTTCCCGAAGGCCTTCCACGCACGGCAGGCACCAGGTGGCGGTGAAGAACAGAAGACCCGGCTTGCCGCCCGCCAGAAGGGTGGGACGGGTGTCCACTCGGCCCGTTACGTCCACCAGTCGGAAATCGGGGGCCGTATCGCCGGTACGCGTTCCCTCCACCCCGGTAGGGGCCACCGCCGTGGCCTCCCGCGCGCGCACCGCGTTCCACAAGGCCGCCGCCAACAGGGTCGCGGCCACGCCAGCGAGGAGGAGCGGGAAAAGAGCCCTCGGTTTCCGCCGAGCGTCCTTGTTGCCCATCTGGCCTCCCTCCCGTCTGGCATCCGTAAGTGCCTTCCCGCTCCTACCGCGGAAGTCCACAGGCGGCAAGACAGCCCCGCCACGGCGTCAGGAGGAACAGCAGGCCCCACAGAACGGTCACCACCACCGCCAGCAGTTCCCCCGCGCTCAGGGGCACCGGATCAAGCGGTCGGTCTTCCCGGCCCAGGATCCAGCGGCGCCAGGCGTGCCACAGAGTCCT
>JBKBVM010000142.1:0-4470 GCA_046289555.1 bacterium | reverse complement strand
GGGCGTGCAGGAGGCCGCAGAGCTGGCGCGCCTGTGGGGCTGCCCAAAGCTGAACGCTCTGGCCGGACGGAAGCGGGAGGGCGTGTCCGAGGAGGAACAGTGGCGGTGCTTGCTGGACAACCTGCGCTTCGCCGCGGGGGTACTGGCTGAGGCGGGGCTCACGCTGCTGGTGGAGCCGGTGAACCCCCACGACGTGCCCGGGTTCCTGGTGCCCACCACCGCGCAAGGGGAGCGGCTCCTGGACGCGGTGGGGATGCCCAACGTGCGCCTGCAGTGCGACCTCTACCACATGCAACGGGCCGAGGGGAACCTGGTCCCCACCCTGCGCCGAGTGCTGCCCCGGCTGGGCCACGTCCAGATCGCGGACGCGCCGGATCGGCACGAGCCGGGCACGGGAGAGATCCACTACCCCTACGTGCTGCGCGAGCTCGACCGGGCAGGGTACGGAGGCTTCGTGGGCCTGGAGTACCGGCCCGCGGGCCGGACGGAGGAAGGCCTGCGCTGGATTGAGGACATGGGGTTCCGCCGACGTTAACACGGCCCCGTGACGCGGCGGAGCCGTGAGAGGAGGGAGAGCGTGCGGGTCGGCTTCGTGGGGTTGGGCATTATGGGCAAGCCCATGGCCCGGAACCTGTTGCGGGCGGGATACCCGGTCACGGTTCACAACCGCAGCCGGCCTCCGGTGGACGAACTGGTGGCGGAGGGCGCCACGGACGGGGGGTCGCCGCGGGGCGTGGCGGAGCAGTCCGAGGTGGTCATCACCATGCTGCCCGACACACCGGACGTGGAGCAGGTGACCTTCGGGCCTCAGGGACTGGTGGAGGGGCTGCGGCCGGGTTCCGTGTTGGTGGACATGAGCACCATCTCCCCCGTGGCCACCCGCTCCATAGCCGCGCGGCTGCGGGAGCGGGGGGTCGAGATGCTGGACGCCCCCGTCAGCGGGGGACAGCGAGGCGCGGAGGAGGGGACCCTCTCCATCATGGTGGGCGGGGATCCGCAGACCTTCGAACGCGTCCGGCCGCTGTTCCAGGTGCTCGGCAAGAACGTGGTGCACGTGGGTCCCGTGGGAGCCGGGCAGGTATGCAAGGCCTGCAACCAGGTGGTGGTGGCCCTCACCCTCCAGGCGGTGGCGGAGGCGCTGGTGCTGGCGGAGCGGAACGGCGTCGACCCCGCCCGGGTGCGACAGGCGTTGCTGGGCGGGTTCGCAGGCAGCCGCATCCTGGAGGTGCACGGGCAGCGGATGCTGGAGGGCAACTACCAGCCGGGGTTCCGGGCGCGGCTGCACCATAAGGACCTGCGGATCGCCCTGGAGACCGGGCGCAGCGCAGGCGTCCCGATGCTGGGCACCGCCCTCGTCCACGAGCTGCTGGGCGCCGTGGTGACCCGGGGCTGGGGGGACCTGGACCACTCCGCCCTCGTGCGCCTGGTGGGCGAGCTGGCGCGGGGCGCAGGCTAGGCCGCGGCGACCGTCGACCTCGTTGTGGGCCGGTGGGCCGCGTGGTAGAGTAGCTGCCGAGTTCTCCCGCTAGGCGAGGAGGCCCTATGGATAAGCGCGAGGTCTTGGAGAAGGCGGAGGCGCTCAACGTGCGGTTTGTCCGGCTGCAGTTCACGGACATCTTCGGCACTCTGAAGAATGTAGAAATCCCGGTGGAGATGCTGGAGAAGGCCCTCGAGGAGGGCATCATGTTTGACGGGTCGTCCATCGAGGGCTTCGTCCGGATCGAGGAGTCGGACATGGTCCTCGTCCCGGACCCCGACACCTTCGCCCTGTTCCCGTGGAAGGACGCGCAGGCGGTCACCGCGCGGCTGATCTGCGACGTCTATACGGCGGACGGGGACCCCTTTCCGGGCGACCCGCGGTACGTGCTCAAGCGGGTGGTCCACCGGGCGGCGCAGCAGGGCTACACCATGATGGCGGGACCGGAGTGCGAGTTCTTCCTGTTCCCCACGGACGCGGAGGGCCAGCCGGTCCTCACCACCCACGACCAGGCAGGCTACTTCGACCTTGCCCCCATCGACCGGGGTGAGGAGGCCCGGGCCGACATGATCACCGCCCTCAGCGCCATGGGGTTCGAGGTGGAGGCGGGGCACCACGAGGTCGCACACGGGCAGCACGAGATCGACTTCAAGTATGCGGACGTGCTGCGGACCGCAGACAACGTGGTGACCTTCCGGTTCGTGGTCCGCACCATCGCGCGCCACCACGGCCTGCACGCCACCTTCATGCCTAAGCCCATCGCGGGGATCAACGGGTCCGGAATGCACACCCACCAGTCCCTGTTCCGGGACGGCCGGAACGCTTTCGACGACCCCTCAGGTCCCTACGGCCTGAGCTCCGTGTGCCTGCACTACATCGGGGGCCTGCTGGAGCACGCCCGGGGCATGGCCCTGGTCACCAATCCCTTGGTGAACTCCTACAAGCGGCTCGTGCCGGGGTACGAGGCGCCGGTGTACATCGCGTGGGCGGAGCGCAACCGGTCGCCCCTGGTCCGCATCCCCGCGGCCCGCGGGCAGGCGACCCGGGTAGAGCTGCGGATGCCGGACCCCTCCTGCAACCCCTACCTCGCGTTCGCGGTCATGCTGGCCGCAGGGCTGGACGGCATCGACCGGAAGCTGGACCCCGGTCCGCCCCTGAACCGGAATATCTATGCCATGACCGAAGACGAACTGGAGGCCCTGGACATCCGGGTGCTGCCCCGCAACCTGGGGGAGGCCATGGAAGCCTTCAAGGCGGACGAGGTGGTCTGTGAGGCGCTGGGGTCTCACGTGGTGACGGACCTGTTGAAGGCCAAGCGGCAGGAGTGGCGGGAGTACATCGCCCAGGTCCACAGCTGGGAGGTGGATCGGTACCTGACGCGGTACTAGGATGCGGATCGAAGGAGCTCTAGTCGGTACGCGCTCGGGAACGGGGGTCAGGGAGGTAGGTGTGCGCAACGTCCTTCTCACGGTGGCGACGGTGGTAGGCCTGGCTATGGGTGTGGTCTGGGGGCAAGTGCAGCAGCCCGAAGTGGGCGCCATCTATCTGTGCAACGAGGTGGCCCTACGTGTCCGCACGGCTGCGGGCGGCCTATCCTTAGGCGACCGGCGGGAGGCCATACGGCTGCGGATCGTGCGCGCGTACGGGCGCGAAACGGTCACCGCGTCGAACATCCGGCTGAGCCGGCAGGGCGGCGACTGGGTGATCGCGGTGGGCGCGACCACCCTCGTGACGGTTACGGAAGCAGACGGCCGTGCCAACGGCACCACGGCGGAGGGGCTGGCCCGGGTGTGGGCGGAACGGCTGCGCGCCCTCCTGCCGCGCTGCGCGCCCCAGCCGCTTCCGCGGGGCCCTTAGCGTCCTCCGTGACCGGCCTGGGCGTTGTCTGCCAGGATCGGGAAGGGGGGGCGGTGTCCGGGCCGTTGTGTACAATACGGACATGGGAGACCGGAGCGTGTCGCGCCCCACCCTGGGTGACGTCGAGCAGATCCTGGCGGCGCTGGCGCAGGAAGGCTACATCGCAGACCGGGAGATCGCGACTGCCATCTACCTGTCCATCGAGCTGCACAAGCCCCTCCTGGTGGAGGGCGCCGCCGGCGTGGGCAAAACGGAGATCGCCAAGGTCATGGCCCGCGCCCTGGACACGGACCTCATCCGGCTGCAGTGTTACGAGGGGCTGGATGTCAACACAGCCCTCTATGAGTGGAACTACCAGAAGCAGATGCTCCGGATCCGCCTGGAGGAGGGGAGCGGCCGGACTCCGGAGGAAAAGGAGCAGACGATCTTCTCCGAGCCGTTCCTCCTGCGGCGTCCCCTCCTGCAGGCGATCACCCACCCACGGGCGCCGGTCCTCCTGGTGGACGAGATCGACCGGGTGGACGAGGAGTTTGAGGCGTTCCTGTTGGAGTTGCTGAGCGACTGGCAGATCACCATCCCGGAGATCGGGACCATCCGCGCCCAGCACGTCCCCTATGTGGTCCTGACCAGCAACCGGACCCGGGAGCTGTCCGACGCCCTGCGCCGGCGGTGCCTGTACTTGTGGATCGACTATCCCAGCTTTGAGAAGGAGCTGGCCATCGTGCTCCGTAAGGTGCCGGGGATCTCGCGGCAGCTGGCCGAGCAGATCGCGGCGTTCCTGCACGCGGTGCGGGCCCTGGACCTGCAGAAGGTGCCCGGGGTGGCGGAGACGCTGGACTGGAGCGCAGCTCTCCTGCGCCTGCACCGGGACCACCTGGACCGGGAGGCGGTGGAGCGCACCCTGGGATGCCTGTTCAAACACCACGAGGACCAGCGGGTGGCCCGGGGCCCGTGGCTGGATCGGGTGCTGGCCGTCATCGCGGACGCGCAACGGGACGGCCAGTCCCTGCAGGCCGCCCTGGACCGATTGGAGCGGCTGGCGAGGGGGTAAGCGGGCCGAGGGCTCATGCGGCCGGACTTCGGAAGCCTTCCCGAACACGTCGTGGAGTTCAGCCGCCGGCTGCGGGCCCGGGGGG
>JBKBVM010000141.1:0-4492 GCA_046289555.1 bacterium | reverse complement strand
GGCTACGAACGGGACCCCGTGGCGGTGGCACCAGCGCACCGTCGCCACCACCTCCTCCCGCGTCTCCGGCAGCACCACCGCGAGCGGCCGCGCCCGGAAGGCGGTGAGGGCGTCGGACTCGTAGGCCGCCAGCTCCGCGGGCCGGGTCAGGATCCGGCTCTCCGGGTACAGGGTCCGCAGCCCTTGCAGGACGCGCGCGCGGTCCACGGCGCTACTCGAGTCGGTCGTAGGCCACCAGCGTGAGGAAGTCCACGAACTCCTCCTGCAGGACCAGCTGGTCCAGGATCTCCGCGGCCTCCCGCAGCCGCGACCCGGGCTGCCCGCCCAACCGCTGGAGCTCCTGGTCCCGCACCTTCCGGTACAGGTCCGCGTCTACCGGCCTCCCGTCCTCCATCTTCGCACCGTGGTGGATCCACTGCCACAGCTGCGCCCGGCAGATCTCCGCGGTAGCGGTGTCCTCCATGAGGTTGTAGATGGCTGCCGCCCCCGTCCCCTGCAGCCACGAGTCCAGGTACTGCAGCGCCACGCTGACGTTGTTCACCACCCCCGCCTCCGTGATGGTCCCGCCCGGCACCCGAACGTCCAGCAGGTGGCTGGCCAGGACCTGCACGTCCTCCCGGAGACGGTGCTTCTGGTGGGGTCGCCCCGCCAGGACCCGGGTGAAGGGTTCCAGCGCCACCGGCACCAGGTCGGGGTGCGCCACCCAGGTCCCGTCGAAACCGTCCGCGGACTCCCGCTCCTTGTCCTCCCGCACCTTGGCCAGGGCCCGCTCGTTCACCTCAGGGTCCTTCCGGCTGGGGATGAAGGCGGCCATCCCCCCGATGGCGTGCGCTCCCCGGCGGTGGCAGGTCTTGACCAGCAACTCCGTGTACGCCCGCATGAAGGGCACCGTCATGGTGACCTGCGCCCGGTCCGGCAGCACGAAGTCGGGGCGGTGGCGGAACTTCTTGATAACGCTGAAGATGTAGTCCCACCGTCCCGCGTTCAGCCCGGAGGCGTGGTCCCGGAGCTCGTACAGGATCTCGTCCATCTCGAAGGCCGCCAGGATGGTCTCGATGAGGACGGTGGCGCGGATGGTGCCCCTCGGGATCCCCAGGGCGTCCTGCGCGTACTGGAACACGTGGTTCCACAGCCGCGCCTCCAGGTGGCTCTCCAGCTTCGGCAGGTAGAAATACGGCCCCGTTCCCCGCTCCAGGAGCTCCCGGGCGTTGTGGAAGAAGTACAGGCCGAAGTCGAACAGGGCGCCCGAGATGGGCTGGCCGTCCACCCGCACGTGACGCTCCACCAGGTGCCAGCCCCGCGGCCGGACCAGCAGGGTCGCCACCTGCTCCCCCAGGCGGTAGTGCTTCCCCTCCGGGCTCGTGTACTCGATGGTCCGCCGCACAGCGTCCATGAGGTTCTTCTGCCCCACCACCACGTTGCTCCACGTGGGGGACAGCGCGTCCTCGAAGTCCGCCATGAACACCTGGGCGCCGGAGTTGAGGGCGTTGATCATCATCTTGCGGTCCACCGGGCCCGTGATCTCCACCCGGCGATCCTGCAGGTCCGCGGGAGCGGGGGCCACCTTCCACTCGGACTCCCGCACCCACCGGGTCTCGGGTAGGAAGTCGGGCATCGCACCCGCCAGAAGCTCCACCTGCCGCAGCGCCCGTCTCTCCAACAGGCTGCGCCGGGTGCTCTCGAATTCCCGGTGCAGCCCCGCCACGAACTCCAGCGCCTCTGGGGTCAGCACCTCGGCCTGCACCGGACCCGCGTCCGCCAGCACTTCCACCCCTCGTGCTGCCACTTCCATAGCCGTCACCTCCGCCGAGCTGTCCTCCCGGGACCTGACAAGGCCCGGTCCCGCGCGGCCCTCCAAATGTGGTGGGGCAGCGTCCTCGCCGCCAACGTAGCCGCCCGATGAGGGAGTGTCAACGTGCGGAAGGATTTTCTACAATGTGGAAAGAATGCCGGCCTCGAGGAAAGCCCACAACGCCGACCGGAAGTGGGACGTCCACGTCCGGGCCCTGCTCCGGGGCCTTGCCGTCCTCGAGGTCCTGGCCCTGGGCCAGGACCTGAACCTCTCCGAGGTCGCCCGCAGGGCGCGCCTGCCGGTGAGCACCACCCACCGTCTGCTGGAGACCCTCCGCCGCCGCGGCTTCGTCCAGCCTGTGGAGGACGGCCGCTACCGCGTGGGCCTGCGGGCGTTCGAGGTGGGCATGGGATTCCTCCGGGCCCAGCGCCTGCCCGAGGTCGCGCGTCCGGTCATGGTGCGGTTAGTGGACCGAGTGGAGGAGACGGCGAACCTCGCGGTGCGGGACGGTGGGGAGGCGGTGTACGTCCTCCAGGTCGAAAGCGACCGCATGCTGCGCCTGTTCGCACAGCCCGGGTCGCGACACCCCCTGTACTGCACGGGCGTAGGCAAGGTCCTCCTGGCCTGGGAACCGGAGGAGGAGGTCCGCAGAATTCTGGGCCCTGGGCCCCTGCCCCGCTTCACGCCCCGCACGCTCACCGACCCCGAGGCGGTGTTGCGGGAGCTGCGGGCAGTCCGGGCCCGGGGGTACGCGGTGGACCGGGAGGAGCGCGAGTCCGGCGTACGCTGCGTGGCTGCCCCTGTGCGTGACGCCGCCGGACGCGTGACGGCGGCCCTGTCCGTGTCTGCGCCCGCCAGCCGCCTGCCGCACCACCGGGTCCCGCAGGTGGCCGCTACGGTGGTGTCCGCAGCAGGCGAGATCAGCCGCCGCCTGGGGTTCTCTCCCTCCCGGATCACCCCGCCCATGACCGCACAAGCGCGCCCGAGCCATACAAAGAACGACCTGCGCTGACACCCGTCAGACCAGCCCGTCCCAGAACGTAGACCAGCGCGCCCCGCGCCCCGGCTTCCGTGGTAACTCTCGACCCTTCGCCGGGCCTTAACCGGCGCCCCGAGGGCCGGTTTTCCACCAGGTGGACAGCCCCGCCACTATGGGAGATCATGAGCATCTTCATGCCCCTCTTCTGGCCGCTGGCCCGGGGCTACGGGATCGACCCCATCTGGCTGGGCGTGCTGGTGGCGGTGAACCTCCAGACCGCCTTTCTGAGCCCGCCCGTGGCCATGGCTGCCTTTTACATCAAGGGAGTGGCCCCGCCGGGCGTCCTCCTGTCCGACATCTGGTGGGGGATGATGCCATTCCTGGCGTTGCAGGTGCTGGCGTTGCTGCTGGTGTACTTCTTCCCGCAACTGGCCCTGTGGCTGCCCAGCATCCTGATCCAGTAGCCGTCGGCTACTGCCCGCCCACCTCCGCGTGCACCTCGACCGGCTCCCGAACGGGTACCGGGGCCTGCGAGGCCGGTCGCGCGGGGGCGTCCCGCAGGAAGGCCGCGGCCTGCTCCGGGGGGACCACGTTGATGTAGAAACCCGTGCCCCACTCGAAGCCCGCCACCGACGTCAGCCGGGGCATGATCTCGACGTGCCAGTGGTACAGGTGCTCGGGTAGCGGATCGTAAGGGGCGCTGTGGACGATGAAGTTGTACGGGGGGTTGTCCAGGGCCGCGTGCAGCTTGTGCAGCGTCGCCCGTAAAGCGTCCGCCAGTTCCACGAGCTCTTCGTCCTCCAGGTGCCCGAAGGAGGCCTGGTGGAACTTGGGGATCACCCAGGTCTCGAAGGGGAAACGCGAGGCGTAGGGCTCGTAGGCCAGAAACGCGTCGTTTTCGTACACGACCCGCTCCCGTCGATCCAGCTCCGCGGACACCACGTCACAGTACACGCACCGGGCATGGTCCGCGAAGTACCGCCGTGCCACCTCCAGCTCCTCCTCCGCCCGCCGGGGGATCACAGGCAGGGCGATGAGCTGGGAGTGGGGGTGCGAAAGGCTCGCCCCTGCGGTCCGTCCGTGGTTGCGGAACAGCAGGGCGTACTGGAAGCGGGGGTCTCGGTCCAGGTCCACGTACCGCTCCCGGTACGTGCGGAGGACGTCTGCCACGTGGTCGTCGGGCAGCAGGCCCAGGTGCGTGTCGTGCTCCGGGGTCTCCACGATCACCTCGTGAGCCCCCACGGCGTCCATCCGCTCGAACAGGGGCGCTCCCTCCGCGTACAGCTCCCCCTCGATGCGCAGGGCCGGGTACTTGTTCGGCACCACCCGGACCCGCCACCCCGGCCCGTCCCGAGGGCCTTCCGGGCGGACGGCGTAGATCTCGGGCGGCGTCTCGTGCTCCCGACCGGGGCAGAAGGGGCACCGGTCGCGGTCCGAAGGTGCCGGCTCCCGCCCCTTCACGAAGTCCGTGGGCCGGGAGGCCCTCTCGGTGGCGATGATCACCCACCGCCCGGAGACCACGTCCCGCCGCAGCTCAGGCACCTGGCTCCTCCCTGCGACCTGTCCGCACGGTCACGAGGGTACCGCACCCCGCTTGCGCCTGGCCAGTCGGTACAGGTCCAGGTAGCGGCCTGCTGCCCGGTCCCACGAGAAGTCCGCGGCCATACCCGCGCGGAGGAGCTTGCCCCACGTGTCCGGGTCCCGGTATGCGGCCAGGGCGC
>JBKBVM010000140.1:0-4575 GCA_046289555.1 bacterium | reverse complement strand
GACGATCTGGGCCAGGTGCGGCTCCCCGATGCCCACCGGCGTGTTGCTCAGGAGCTTCATCTCGTCGCCGCTGATGTCGATCAGCTGCAAGTTCTGCGGCAGCAGTGGCCCCACGTTCCGGTACTGGTCCACGGACCACTTGTTCAACGCGACCAGGTACCTCCCACCGGGCTTCGTGGTGTCCCCCTCCACCGCGGTCAGATGTCCGATGTTGTACTGCACGGGCAGCTTCTGCACCAGCTTCCACGCGCGCTCCGGCGGGTTGTAGGGCGGTCCCAGGGTCCACTTAGCCACCGCGCTGTCGAGGAACAGGCTCGTGTAGCCGTTGCCCTTGTCGTCGAACATGGTGTGCAGGGGACCGAGCCCGACCTTCACCTGCGCGGCCACCACCGCGTCGAACTTCAGGATGGGGATGCCGTAGTCGTCCCGGCCGCTGAAGGCCTTGCTCCGGATGGCCTCCTGGATCTTCCGGAAGCTGTACACGGTGACATTGGGGTCCAGCTTCCCTCCCACCACGATGTAGTCCCCCCGCGGGGCCACGTCCAGGCCGTGGGGGCTCTTGGGCTCCGGCGCCAGGTACAGGATCCCCGCCTCCACCGCGTCCTTGAGGCCGATTACCTTCATGCCGTTGACCACGGTGTACTTCCCCTGCGCCACGAGCTCGTCAGCCCGCTTCCAGTTCACGATGTGCAGGTAGTCCATGTCCCGGGCCGAGGCCCCGACCTCCACGGGTGGCTTCTTCTCCAGGGTGCCGCCGATGGCCCGCTCGCTGTTGAAGGAGTTCCAGAAGGCCCAGCCGTAGCTCTCCAGCTTGCCAAAGTCCGCCAGGTCCTGCCAGTAGGGCGGCAGCTCGATCTGGAAGGACCTGCTCACGTCGATCCGCCCCGTACCCCGGTCGAACTTCCAGAAGGTAGCGAGGCCCCGGAAGTGCCGGTTGTAGTTCTCCTGGGTCAGGGGCACGTACCGGAAGGGGAAGGGGCCCGCGTACTGGGTCACCTCCAGCACGTACTCCGTGTTGGGGCTCACCACCGCACCGTGGTTGCTGACCGCGTTGGGGTTCTGCACGATCTGCTTGGTGGCGAAGTCCCGCAGGTCGATGACCGCAATGCGGCTTCCCGCCTTGTCGTTGATGAACAGCCACTTGCCGTCGTACTCCCCGTTGGTCTCGCTGAGGGCCGGGTGGTGGGTGTCCCCCCATGCCAGGCGCGGGTCTTTGCTGCGCCAGTTGAGGATGGTCTCCGTCTCCTCGGAGCCCACGCCGTAGCCCTGCCAGGGTTCAGACGCGAACACCCCGATGACCCGCAGCAACCGCATGGACGGGATCCCGTAGACCAGCACCTGGCCGCCGTGGCCTCCGGACGAGAACATCAGGTACTCGTCGTACTTGCCGGGCGGCACGTACGTCTGAATGGCCGCCCGGACCTGGTCCGGCGTCAGCCCCTTCGCCTCGATGAGGCTCTGGACGTCCTGGGGCAGTGTAGCGCTGCGCTGCGCCTGCCCCGCCAGGGCTCCTGCCAGGACCGCCGCCAGCGCGATCCCCAGCAGCGGCACGAGCCGACTCCACCTCATGGTCCACCTCCCTTCGTCACTTCAGCTTTTCCGGGTAGCCAGGTTGACCCAGCCCCGCGGGGGGTCTCTGGCCCACCACGCAGCCCTGACGTCTTCGAGGGTCATGCGCTCCAGGTTGGCCAGCAGGCT
The DNA here is from genome assembly GCA_046289555.1 of bacterium. Taxonomy (GTDB): domain Bacteria; phylum Sysuimicrobiota; class Sysuimicrobiia; order Sysuimicrobiales; family Sysuimicrobiaceae; genus Tepidifontimicrobium. The sequence continues at coordinate 2,877 of JBKBVM010000140.1, read as the reverse complement.
AGCCCGGACTCCCGCCCACGCGGGGTGCAGGACGCACGGGTGGTCCTCGGAGCAGCCCGCGTCCCAGAACACGCACCGGCGGAAGGCGTCGGCCCCCTCCACCGCCTCCAGGATCTCCCGGACGCTGATCTCCCCCGGGCTGCGGGCCAGCCCGTAACCGCGGCTGCGGCCCCGGGAGGAGCGCAAAAGGCCGCTGCGGGCCAGCTTGCGCAGCGTCTTGCTGAGGAACGGGCCCGGAAGCCCGCACGCGTCGGCCACCTGGTTGGCCGGCCGGACCTGCCCGGACGGTACGGAGGCAAGGTAGGCCAGAGCCCGCAGCGCGTACTCCGCTTCCCGCGTGAACCGCACGGCATCCCTCCGCAGCCGGCAACAGTAAACCCGGCGGGCCGCCCACACGACGGACCCGTCGGGTCCGTTTCCACGCTAGGGCGGGCCCCGCTCGGCAGCCATCCGGCGGACGCCGGATTTTTCGGCCCCGCCGGGTCCGGCGCAGGTCGGACAGGTAGCCTCAGAAATGATCCGCCCACGCCCGGATGGCCGGCCCGGCTGGCCTGGGCTAGCGTGGAGCTGGAACGAAAGGGACGAGGAGGCAAGCCATGTCGAAGGTGGAGCGGATCCTGGTGGCGGTGGACCTGGGTGAAACCACCGAAGCGACGTGCGCCACCGCGGCGGAACTTGCCCGGTCCTACGGCGCTGAGCTCATCTTCTTCCACGTGTACGACGTGGCGGGGTTCGAGGAGCTGCAGCGGGAAGCGCCGAGCCTGTACCTGGACCAGGTCCTGGAGAACCTGCGGATGCAGATCCGCAGCCGCCTGGCGCAGCTGCAGGAGGTCCCGGCCCGGTTCAGCGTGGAGGTGGTGCCCGACGGGCGTGTGGCGCAGGCCATCGTGGACGCCGCGGAGCGCTTCGGCGCTGACCTCATCGTGATGGGGACCCACGGCCGGACCGGGCTGCAGCGGGTGCTGCTGGGCAGCGTGGCGGAGGGGGTGCTGCGTCGGTCGCCCGTGCCGGTGGTGGTGGTCCCCCCGCGGGCCGCCCGGGCGGAGGCGGCGGCTGTCTGACCTCCGGCAGGTGTCCGCCGGAGCCGTGCAGAACCTCAGGGCTGGTGTCGCACAGGGGAGGTGGACGATGGCAACCGCGCCCGCGCGAGTCCGGCTGCTGGCACGTGACGTGATGACCTCCCCGGTCATCACGGTGACTCCGGACACTCCCGTGAAGGAGATCGCGCAGCTGCTGCTGGCCCACCACATCAGCGGAGTGCCGGTCGTTTCCCTGGAGGGGAAGCTGGTGGGGATCGTCACGGAGGCGGACCTCCTTTACAAGGAGCGGCCGGAGGTCGAGGAGGGCGGGCTGCTACGCCTGTTCCGCAGGGGCCAGCTGGCCGAGGCCGAGCGGAAGGCCGAGGGGCTCGTGGCCCGGGACGTGATGACCTCCCCGGTCGTTACTGTCACCGAAGAGATGCCCCTGCGGGAGGTGGCCGCTCTGATGGCGCGCCGGCAGATCAACCGGGTTCCTGTGGTGAGGGGCGACCAGGTGGTGGGGATCGTCAGCCGGGCGGACGTCCTCCGGGCCCTGGTGCGGGCGGACAATGAGATCCAGGAAGCGGTACGCCGGGCCCTCCTGGAGGAGCTGTGGATCGACCCCTCGGGCCTGCGCATCGACGTGCAGGAGGGGGTGGTCACCCTGGAAGGTGAGGTGGAGCGCCGGTCGGACAAGGAGCTGGCGGAGCGGTGGGTGGCTACCATCGACGGCGTGGTGCGCGTAGAAAGCCGGCTCACCTACCGGTTCGACGACCGGCAGGCCCGCATGGACACCTGGCCGGGAGATCCCTGGCGGAACGTGCCGCGGTAGCCCCATCTGGGGTCCGCCCCCAGGGGTCAGGGACCTCCAACCGCCTGGCCCGGCCGGGCCCTTTTTTTATTTCGGTACGATAAAGGGGGTCCGTCCCATGCCAGGCGAGGAGAGGTCCCCGTGCAGCTGGCCCGACAGGCGGCCATCTTCCGGAGTATCTCGGAGGTCCTGAACCGCTCGTACACCCTCCGGGAAGCCCTCGACGGGGCTCTCCGTCGGATCTGCGAGCTGATGGACGTCGAGGCGGGGTGGATCTTCCTCCACGGCCCCAACCCCGGCGAGTTTCACTTGGCCGCCGACACCAACCTCCCGGCCCCCCTTGCCGCCGCCGGGAAGCGCAGGATGGCGGGGGACTGCCGGTGCATTAGCATGCTCCGGGAGGGGACCCTCCGGGAGCCCGTCAACGTCATCCAGTGCGCCCGTCTGGAGCAGGCCCTGCCGCAGCTGGCGGAGCGCCACCGCCATGCCTCCGTCCCCCTTGTGGCGCAGGACGAGACGGTGGGCATCCTGAACCTGATGCTGGCCCCCGGACGTGCCTTCAGCGACGAAGAGCTGGACATGCTCGAGGCCGTGGGGCACGAGCTGGCCGTGACCATCCAGCGGGCGCGCCTGTTCGAACAGGTGCGGGAACAGGAGCACGTCCGCCGCCAGCTTCTCCAGCGCCTGCTGGTGGCTCAGGAAGAGGAGCGCCGCCGGATCGCCCGAGACCTGCACGACCACGCGGGTCAGATGATGACGGCCCTGATCATCCAACTGGCCCAGCTCGCGGGCCAGGCGGAGTCCGAGGGGAACCCCCTGGCCCCGCAGCTGCGCCGGCTGCACGACCTGGCGCAGCAGGGCCTGGACGAGCTCCGCAAGCTGGTCCACGAACTGAGGCCATCCATCCTTGACGATCTGGGTCTCGGCCCGGCGGTGCGCTGGTACGCGGAGGCCTACGTGCGTCCGGCCGGCCTGGACGTACACGTGGACGCCGCCGGACTGGACTCCCGCTTGCCGGCGGACGTGGAGACCGTAGCGTTCCGGATC